>JAVERJ010000206.1:0-3956 GCA_034007185.1 Candidatus Carbonibacillus sp.
CAAACCACACGCTGCGACTCATAATAAACAAACGTCGATCCGGCCTGGCTTCTTCATGAGCAGTCCAAATCGCCTCATGCATTCCAAGAGAAAAAGTATTATGAACGTGCGCGGCTGGGCCACTAAAATGCACCATATCGGTCGGATGCACTTCTGGTTCGACAAGATCTGTCCACCAACCGGCAATACCAAGCTCCATAAGTGGTAGATGGAGATCTGCCCACCAACGTTTTGCCAAAGGAGAAGTGAAATCAACGAGCCCTGATTCCCCTGGCCAAAACGGAAATGTATACGTCTTGCCATCACCTTTTTTCCCTAAAATCCCCAAGGCATCCGCTAAAGGAAAGTTGCGACTTTGAACCGTGATATAAGGTTCTTCAATGACGATCAATCGAAAACCAAGTGCGCGAAGTCGCTCGATCATCTGCTTTGGATCAGGAAACGCTCGCCGATCAAACGTCAAGTCGCCCATCTGACGAAACCAATATAGATCAAGGATGAGCACATCTGATGGAAATTTTTTTTCGCGCAAGGTATGCGCAAGACGCATGAGCTCTCCTTCATCACGATAACCAAATTTCGATTGCATATAGCCTAAAGACCAGAGCGGAGGAAGCGGTTGTCGCCCAAAAAGCGCATAATACTTTGGCAACAACGCTTTGATCGTAGGTGCACCCCAGATATAAAGATCGATCGTCCCATCCAACGCTTCGTAGAACCAGACGTCTTTGCGGGTCGCCGCAAGATCCAAATATGCTGGCTGCGGATGATCGATTAACACAGCTGCCCCATGAGACGTATAGAGGAACGGTAAAATCACCCGGGAAGGACCGGGTAAGTGATCATGCCAGATCGGAACCTTCTTGCCTCGCCAATCGAGTGTCGGTTCCATCGCTTCGATATCACCATGGCCTAACCCATAAAACGCAGTCCCCTCAGGTGCAACAAAACACAAGCCACTGGCTGTGCGCTCCATATAAAAAGCTTGTTCGGATTGAGACTCTAACACTTTGCGTCCTGTCTCATCGTAGAGCGCAAGCGAAAAGGGAAGTCGGCGAATCTCCAATCTGGAACGCGCACTTGTCACGATCACTTGTTCATCATCGTACCACAGCGAATCGATCAACCTTGGCATTTCAGATTCAACCGAAGCAGTGAAACGATCGCTTTCTTCAGCTTCATTGTCATTCTGAGGCATATTATGAAGCGGGGTATGCGCCGTATCCAAGACGCGCTCTTTTTCTTGCCGCACTCCAAAATCAAAAGCGTTCAGACCTACGCCGTTTACGTCAGCTTGATCCGTGCCTTCCTGCAAGCGAAGACGCGATGCTGGTCGTGCAGCTTCACTCCATGGTGTAAGACGCAAAAAAAGCAAACGAAAAACACCGGGATAAGGAACACTGACCTCAATTTTTAAACGATCCGGGGCGATCAAAAAAAGTGCATCATCGCGTATATCGATCTCAGTCAGTCGAAATTGTGTATGCAAACCGATCAACCTCTATTCATTCGATACCATTCTAACAACACCATTCCAACAACCATACCATACGGATAAACAACATACCTTATGGATCGACAAAACCCGTCCAAACGTTTAGGTGCAGCAAACAAGTTAAGCATGATTGATATGATAGACACGCGCTTCATAGGGTGACAGTGCCATCGTAGTCAACGTTTCCGGCGATAACCCTTCTGCATCACATGTACCATCGATATACGGCCAAAACGTAGCGAGCGGTTCAGTATTATTTAATATTAACGCCGCCGTCTTCCCATAAAACGTCGCTGGAACGGTGTAAGATTGTGGCGAATCCGTAAGATTCAATAACACCAGTAGGCTGTCTCCATCGTATCTTCGTTCGTAAACATATAGTGAAGGATGTTCTAAATCATAAACCGTATACGTACCATAAACAATCACGGGCAAACGTTTGCGCAGCCGTATTAAAGCACGGTAATAGTGAAAGATCGAATCACTATCTTCAAGCGCTGCTGCTACATTGATCTCTTTATAGTCTTCATTCACTTTGATCCATGGTGTGCCTGATGTAAAGCCGGCATACGCATCGCTGGACCATTGCATAGGCGTTCGTGCATTATCTCGGCTTTTGGCATAAATGGCGGCCATCAGCGCTTCGTGACGCTGCCCTTTCCTTCGACCTTCATCGTAAAACTGCAGTGTCTCCACATCACGATAATCCTCAATACGAGAGAAGGCGACATTGGTCATACCGATTTCTTCCCCTTGATAGATAAAGGGTGTTCCTTGCATAAGATGTAGCATCGTCGCAAGCATTTTGGCGCCACGTTTTCTATACTCCGGATCATGTGCATATCTTACATAACGCGAAACGGAACGCGGTTGATCATGGTTGTTGAGATAAAGACTGTTCCAGCCACGATCGCCTAAACCTTCCTGCCACCGACTCATGATCTGCTTAAAACGAATCCAATCGACCGGACGAACATCCCACTTGCTTTGACCACTATCGACGTCCATATGTTCAAACTGAAACACCATGTTCAACGGCTTTCCATCTTGAACATAATTTAAAGCAATTTCCGGGGTTACCGCCGGTGTCTCACCAACGGTCATGAGATCATAGTGCGATAGGACCTCTTCATACATTTCTCTTAAATACTGATAACTTTTAGGATGATTGGCGATAAAAGAAAATCCATTGCCATACACCTCACCCGAGGCCACAGGGGCATCTTCAAAAATATCTGGTTTACCGATGAGATTAATCACATCCATCCTAAAACCATCGACACCTTTATCGAGCCAAAAACGCATCATCTTATAAACGGCTTCGCGAACCTTACGCTCTTCCCAGTTTAAATCCGGTTGTTTTTCTGTAAATAAGTGTAAATAATAAGCATCTCTTTCCGAATCGTATTTCCAAGCCGAACCCCCAAAGGCTGCAAACCAATTGGTTGGAGGTGCACCTGCTTTTCCTTCGCGCCATATATAAAAATTGTGATAGTGAGGGTCGTTTTGACGCGATGCGACAAACCATGGGTGTTCATCGCTTGTATGATTGACGACGAGATCGAGCAAGACTTTTAGACCGCGTGCTTTGGCTTCCTGCAAAAGCCGCTCAAAATCCGACATCGTTCCAAATTCAGTCATGATGTCTTCGTAATCGGAGATATCATAACCATTATCGGCATTCGGGGAACGAAAAATCGGTGAAAGCCAGAGAACATCGACGCCGAGTGCTTGTAAATAATCAAGTTTAGCGGTAATACCGTTTAAATCACCGATCCCATCACCATTCGTATCCAAAAAACTACGCGGATAAATTTGATATACAACCGCTTCTTTCCACCACTTGCGCTGATCCATACCTTTCACCCCCATCTCATCATAGCATGCACGTCCATATTTGCCAATATGATAACCACCTGTGAACTACCCGCCACCTATGCTTTCGCTTAGAAGTGGGAGCTTCTCGAGTAATCCCATCTGATAATGGGAAATTGACCGAGCTATCCCTCTTGTTCCAAAAGTTTTTTTGCTATGCTAAGGCTAACAAACGCAATCCTTACATATTGGATGTTGATAGAAGCATTCCTGTCCCTGTCGCTTTCAAATCACATTCACAGCGGGTTCATTGTAAAAATGAAATGCAACAAATAAATATCAATAAAAGCCACGGTAATACCGATGTAAGGATTAGGTCTACCAAACCAATCCATAACAGGAGGCATTACCAATGGCTCATTCCCATCATATCACAAAGAAACGAACCTTTACACACCTTACAGCATTTAATCGTGGTCAAATTTAAGCCCTGCACAAGCAAGGTAAGACGTTACAGACTTTTGCTGATGAAATTGAGTGCCACAAGTCAACGATTTCGCGGGAGCTTCAACGTGGCAGCGTCACACAGAGACGATCGGATCTAACGGAACACACTGTATATTTCGCTGACACTGGACAAGCCGTC
>JAVERJ010000207.1:0-3949 GCA_034007185.1 Candidatus Carbonibacillus sp.
GCGCTTGTGCTCCGTGGGCTTTACTACACGTCAGAACCGCCTCAACCGTTTCCTCATACGGGGAAATGTCTATTTTACGCACGTGACGGTTGGCTTTAAGTGAGCGCACGATAGCAGGTGCCTCTTCTTTTTTAACATATAGAATGGCGTATTTTAAAAGGTTTGAAACATAATGAAGCGTGCCATACGTTTTGAGCAGTTTTGCGGAGCGCGGATGATCCAACCAAACCGCTAAGGCAACACGTTTTTGCATGATCTTCCCTCCTTTTTGCCATACCGTCTATGTGTCATCGCCTCGCTCAGCGTTGACACGTTGTACAACCTGTCGTACAACTCGCGCCATGTGTTTCTGTCGTATAAAAAAGGTCCCCTTGCGCCACAAGAATCGAAGGTGAGATGGCTTCAGCCAACATCACACCGATCTCATCCAATAGTTGTTGCAAAGCTTGTTCGGCTTGACGAAACAGGCGCATCGAGGGCAAGGACTCGAGTTCCGCTTTAAGCGTATATACTTCACGACGCAATGAGGAAAAATCAGGGTAATACGCGCCAAAACGACGTGCTTCTTCAAAACGTTCTTTTTTATCAACAAACTGTCGTATGAGTTGTTGAGCCTTAGAATCGTTTTTGACCTGAAAGACCGCATCACGATAGTTATCTGCGAGCTCACTTTCGACAATGTCCGCGACAATGGCATCGAGGTATTCCATTAAAACGACATAGTCCATATTCTCCCCCCTGCCTGTCACTATCTTAACACAGCACGGAAGACAGGACAAAATGGAAAAAAACACATACGGATGAAAGTTAGCGCATCATTTGCATGAACCAATCCCATACCATTTGAAAAAAGTTTTGAATGGCTTGCCACATCTTCTGCATAAATGATTGCGTTTCCGGCTGACTGAGCCAATCGCTCGTCGCCTGCCTGATCTTATTCAATTCATTTTTAAGACCTTCCCAATCAATGTTGGCTTCTTTAAGTCGCGTCAACAGATCTTTTAAAACTTTAATATCTTGATCAGTAAGGGTCAGCCCAAGCGAGGCGGCTTGACTTCGAATCGCTGCTTCGATTTCTGCCGGTGATTTAAAGGCACCTGCAGCCAGCTCGGCTTTGAGATTGCTCATTAATTGACTGATACCTTCTCGTCCGTATGTTTCACCGAGTTTTGCGGTCGTGGCCAACTCAGCGTAGGCCACATCTTTCCGTTCTGTATTTAAAACCTTGCCTGAACCGACCTCAAACGCTTTTAAAACACCGGTAAGCGCAGCTGTCCCAGATACGGGATACGGAGCCGTGACAAAAATACGAGCATCTTGGACCCCGGCCGTCACAAGCGCTTGCTCGTACATCGCTGGCGTAACGTGCGTAATGTTATGTGTCTTGACCTCAATCCCCGAACCAAGATCGGTAAACGTAATCCGCGCCGATGATAACGCCTTTTTCCCAATGAGTGCTGGTGAGATGTAAGCATCGAGCGCGGCATGTTCATCCGCATTGGTAACCGTCACAACAGTCATGCCTTCGAGTGCCGATTCTAAAAGACCCATCTCCGATAAGACGCGCTGTTTTTCAGACGGTGTAAGATCGGCACCGAGCACGATCACGGAATCACCACGCTTCACATCTGCAAAAACCGCTGCATACGGTAACATCAGGCTGAACATTAAAAAGAGAAGGACGGTGACTCGTCCCATCCTGAGCATAGTGTTTAGCATAAATGCTTTCCCCCACTTTTCCCCAAAGCCGTATGAAGGCTTTCAAAGGGATGTTTATCTTTTATATGTGCTTCATGTCTCTTCGTTGCGCAGAACACCGTTTTAAATGCGATAAAATGAATCTTTGGATATAGTATACCACAATCGTTTCTTTGATGATCATAATGGTATTCAGTCAAGCCTAAGACATAAAAAAAACACCGCGGGTGTAGCGATAAGTTCCCGTGGTGTTCGATCGGTCAAACTCCGACTTTTTTACTTTCCATCACTGTACATCGATTGGAAACGTATGTTCTACGCCATAAGGTTTGTGATCCAATGTTTTTAAAACGACCTTCACTACATGTTTCCCAGGTTTTAACCCTTTATAAACGTAAGCATAACGATCAATCTGCGCGACTTCTTCATCATCGATCAACAGCGCAATATATCCTTTGCCCTTTTCCGCTTTTGCGCCATCTTTCGGAGCCTTTAAAGTCACGCCTTTGACCCGGAATTCGAGATACAGTTTATCCCCTTTCACATAATGAATCGTATCCAGACTGGCCGCTTCTGGTTTGCCACCCATCGCTTGACCTTCCGGTAACCACAAACCTATGACGTAGACTGAGGCAAATAAAAATGCAAGCACTGTGGCCGTGCGTCGCTTAAGCTTATGATTCATGAGCACGCCTGATCACACCTCCCGAACGCTCGATGATCTTAGCGTGCGCAATCTCAACGCATTTATACATTACGCTTTTGGACAAGAACATAAAATGCATCGCCCATCCCGCCCGGTTGAATCAGTTGAACAATGGCCCGGTTCTGACGCGCTTCATCGGCAAAAGGATCGTGATCCTGAAGCGGACGCAGCCAATCCAAGATGCCCTGTTGCGCAAGATATGCACCTTGTTTTTGAAACGCGGATGTCTGATAGCCATTGGCTTCTCCTAGACGAATCAAAAGAGGAAAAGGGACATCAGACGTTATGTCCATCCATCCCGGATACTTCCAAAAATCATCTCGGATCGTATGGGCATAATAAGCGCGCAAACTTCCACCACGTAAAGACTTCAGAAACGTCTCCACTTGATCCATCCCATAGTCAATGCTCACGATCGCATCTGCTTGCCATTGCTTAAGAACCACCTGATATGTTTCATACGCTGCCAGTGGAACTTCGATGACCATCGATGCATCTCGGCTCTGAAAAATGGTCTCGATCTCTTCCGTGGATAGACCGGCCACTTCCTCAAGCCTTTTGAAGATGATCCGAACGTCTGGATGAAAGCCCATTAAATGCAAAACTTCTATCATCGTTTCATCCAAAAGGTCGTAAGGCACCCACAGAAGGTTCCAATGGGTTTCATCCTGAAGCTGAATCACCTGCTTTTCCCAGATGCCTTCAGGGCGTACCCGTAACCGTTCCACGGGATGCGCGTCCCAAAACTCATTACTAAAAACAATGCGATACGTGCCGTTTTTTGGAGGCATCGAGCTTCCGACATCCGGAAGATCATCGATAAACACCATCGGAGGGCCGTCATGGTGGTTTATCAATCGTTCCTTGATTTTTTGCCGATGATATGGCGACGTTTCATAGAAATAAACCGTCAGCCGACGATAGAGATCGGGCCTGGTCTCACGCACATCATCAAGCAGTGCCCCCATGAGGCGGCCTTCTCCTGCTCCCAGTTCGATCAGATCCAACGGTTTGTCACCAGCCCAGGCGGCAAAAAGCTTTCCCCAGAACTTGCCAAAAATAGGATGAACATGACTGCTGGTAATAAAATCGTGACCTTTACCGATCTTATCTTGTCTCCGCATATAATAGCCACACGTCGGATGATAGAGGGCAAGAGCCATCCATTGGCCAAAACTGATACGGTTGTCGGGTGCAGCCTGAAGACGTTTAAGGAGCACTTCCCGACAGGGTCCTTCATACGGTCTTATGGACATGATCGACGTTCAAGCCCCCTCCTCAGATTTTCTACCAATCGTGATCTATGCGATCGCAGCCATACCGCGGGACTGCAGGAAAAAATATTTTAAGATCGCATGGGTAACACTATACTCACACAACCGGGTCATACTGTCAACGGTGGATCGAATCATAAGAAAGGGGGATGAACACATGTCAGACAAGTACGCTGGATACATCGTATCCTTGCTCATGATCTTCACGCTCCTGACGAGTTGTGGGACACCTTGGCAAGCGCCGACAGAACATGAGACCGGGTCATCCACG
>JAVERJ010000208.1:0-3944 GCA_034007185.1 Candidatus Carbonibacillus sp.
CTGTTCATTTTAATGACAACTCCTTTGGTAGTGCTTCTGCTCCAATTGTTGGCTATAAATGGGAATGGGATCAGTGGGCTTACGACCCTGCATTTACTCCAAACATCGAAATGACATTTAATCAAGTAGGAACCTACACTTTGGTACACACGGTTATTAATGAATGTGGTTGCGAAGATAGTAAGATCATTGAAATAAATGTTCAGCAATCACCGGCAATTCAGTTTACTTGTTATGGGACTGCATGCGGAGGAGATATTGTAACTTATGAATTAGTGAATCCTGACTGCACGCAGTATATCTATGAAGTTGAAAATGGGATGCTAGTGGATTTCGATTTTCCATTTGTTACAATTCAGTGGGAAAACCCGGCAAGTGGGTATGGAATCTTGCGACTTGATGGTAATTTTTGTAATAATATCTGTGATGAGAATTCATATATTGTAGTCCCGATTATTACAAATAATGTAGATATTAAAGGTCCCGTAAATGTTTGTACAGGAGATTTAGCACTGTATGAGCTGCCTCTTTGGGGTGCAACATCATATTTTTGGTCTGTTGATGGTCCATTTCCTCAAAGTGTCGAAATTATTCCATACTTAACTCCAAACCAAAGATTTTACCATTTCCCTATTGCAGGAGAATATCAAATTTATGCCAATTACAATAATTCTGTTTTACCTGATTGTGGATTAATGTACGGAAATCCTTTGACTGTATATGTTTCAGAGAGGATTGAAATTGAAGCTGAATCCAATGCTTGTAGAAATGAAATCGTAGAATTCATTACAAATCCTCAAGATTTTGTTGATTGGTTTATTATAGATGAGTTTGGAGACACTCTGCACACTGAAAACAGCAATCTTTTATCTTTTTCTTTTGATGTAGCAGGAAATTATTCAATAATCGCTTCAAATTCTGATTATTGCAATAATGCAATTAGTTATATAAACATCATGGAATCTCCACCACCGCCGGAAGTTGAAAACATTAGCGGTTTACAAGCTGTGTGTCCTAATAGTACTGCATTATATTCGGCTCAGGCTTCATCTCCTTTGTTTTATATAAATTGGATAAGCCAATACACATCACCTGCAAGTTTTTCAGGTGAGGAGTTTAGTGCAATGTTTGGGGCAACAGTTGGTGACATCGGAGTTTTCCACACTGATAGAATCTCCGGATGTAATTCTGATACGGTTTGGTACGAAGTTGAAGAATTTGTACCACAAGAAATTGTTTGGGATATTCCTGATGAAGTTTGTGCTAATACAAATTTTGAAGCTAGTGTAGAACTCGAAAACCAAATTTTATACCAATGGAATATTATTCCTGCAACTGCGGCATCAATTGCAGACATTCCGTTTGGGAATGAAAACACAATTCAAGTAAACAATATTCCTGACGGAAACTTCACTGTTCGTGTTACTAGAAAGTATTGTAACACTCAGGATATTAACGACACAATTATTGACGTTGTTAGCACTCCGGTTCCGATATTGGACCTACCGGAAGATTTATGTGAAAATGACTACCTAGTTTTGAATTTGGATAACGCACTGGATTTTAATTCTAACGACCAATTGGTTTGGACAATTAACGGTAGTATCGTAAATAATACTGTTGGTGATTTACCTGTCAATGTTCTAATTGACTTCTCAGGAGAGTTTTTCGTCGAACTTCAGGTAAACCCTGTTAACAACTGTCCGTCTGTTGCAATTGGGCAATGGCTTTATGCTGTGGCTGCACCTGTTGCCTACGTTTATCAATACGATTATAATAATGATGTAGCTCTAACTGTAACCGTTCAGGATAATAATGTTGACTACGAATGGTCAACTACTGAAACTACACCAACAATTATTGTGACTAATCAGGATACATATTATTGTACAGTTACAAATCAGCATGGTTGTACATCAGTAGTGTCAATTACTGTGCCAGGCGATGGAGAACCATCAGGTAATGTTACAGGTTTTCTGAATCTTGCTCAAACATATGATGATTGTGGAGATTATCAGTGGGAAGCATCCGGTTATATTACAGGACCCGTTCAGTGGAATATTTATCCATCTGCTGGGGTTAATACAAGCGTTAGTGGAAATGATGATCAGATTGTTGATGTGACGTTTGCATATCCTGGCTTGTACACAATTTATGCTAGTGCTCCTGATGGAGGGACAGGGGTTTACAGAAAGTCAGATACTATTGCTGTTCCTTTATTGCCAGATTTTGAAATTCTTTTTGCTTGTGATCAAAACAATCAGGATAATATAATTATAAGTATTGATAATCTAACAAGTTATCTTGATGGTGTTGTGATTATTGATTCAGAATGGTCTGTAAATGGAACGCCGGTTACAACAAATATTTCGGTAGAAACTGATGAAACCTATACTGTATTACTTACAGTTGAATTTACCTACGAACATCCGGTTACAGGAGTAAATTTTGATGCAACTTGTTCTATTTCACAACAAATCTATCTAGAACCTAGAGCAGTAGCAGATTTTTCTGTCACTGGCTTTCCAAACTTTTGCTCAGGAACTCCAGTTAATTTCATTAATAATTCTACAGGAAATATTCTGAATTATTTTTGGGAGTTATCTCCACAAGTTTCTCTAATAACCGAGAATGCTGTTACTAATTATTCGGTTATACAAGAAACTGAATTTGCAACATCTCTCACTGTAACAGATCGCTATACATGTACTTCGAAAAAGACAATTCAAATAAATGTTCGTCCAAATACATTATCTGGAACATTAGCAGCAACCGGGACTATGGTTTGTGCAGGAAGTCCAAGGGAAATTGAATATACTTTAGATGGAGAACCTTTAGGTTTGCCTGTTTACATTTGGATGCCACAAAATGACACTACCATTGTGAACACTTATGATGTTTATTCTACGGGCGATTACTATCTTTTACTTGAAGATGAATATGGGTGTTTGGAGCAGTCAGGTTGGCTGAATGTTGGGTTTCATAATACTCCCGTTGCTGCGGTGCATGGACTTACAGCGTACTGTTATGATGAAGAAATTGCGCTTTTCGGAGATATAGGAAATATTTTTGATTATCATTGGGATATAACAAGTCCTTCGAGTCAAACAGATGATGTTTATACTCCTAATCTTTATTATATGCCGAATGAATCAGGTGTTTGGGATATAATTTTTACTGTAAGTATTGACTACGGACAAACTACTTGTTATGATGAAGAAAATTTGCAAATTATTATTCATGGCGCTGATGCACCACCGGATATTGCATTCACTCATCCACCCTGTTTAATTGACGACAATGTTTATGTTCATAGCAATTCAGGGTCTGTTTATTGGAGTAATGGAACTATTGACCAAAACGCCCAGTACTATTCTTCGGGATTTTTAACCGCATACACTATCAATGATACCACTGGTTGCAAATCCGTATTCTCTGAACTCTTTATCCCTCCAGCTCCAAATTTTGATGCACTGGCAACGGGTTGTTATAAGCGTTGTCCTGACTGGTTTTCGCAATTATTGCCCACATTCATAAGTCCCATAGGTGCAAGTTGGGCATGGGTATATGAGGGCGACACAATACAATCAGGACATAGTATTGATACCTTTCTGATTTTGCCGGACAACCCTCCGGGTTATGGTGATTATTTCCTGAATATTAGTTATTCTAACGATAATTGTTATGCAAGTTCTCCATTATTAACTCTTGAAGAAGAAGATTTATGCGTGTTCGATTCTTTGGGAATTCGAATACCTGTTATTACTTGTTTTGTCGATAGCTGCTTCTTGTATTATTCTGTTAGTGTTTCTGTTAGCAATACATCAGACCAAGTAATCAATATACTCGATATTATTCATCCGTCTGCGTACGATGTAATAGCATTATCTCCGGCTTCAATTCCTGCTCAGACTGTGGATGACCTTGAGTTTACATTTTCTTAT
>JAVERJ010000209.1:0-3934 GCA_034007185.1 Candidatus Carbonibacillus sp.
CGAAGTTCATCTGCCGCCCAGTGTGCCAATGTATGGCTAAAAGATCTGTTCTTATGCCAGCAACGGGTAAGATGCCAACCGCTCATACATCGGGCGCCTATTGCGTTGCGATCGATAAAGATCGATGGTCTCGACAGACCAACGCAGTTGGTCCGCGTGTAGGGTGGTGTCAGCATAAAAAAATTGACGACTCGCTTCTTCCAATTTCAAAGCATCGAGTGGTGATGATCCACGATATTGACGTGCTAAGGTAATATGCGGTCGATACGGGCGAGATTTAGGCGAGAGATCCTGGATCCGTTCGACAAAGGATGGGGGTAACGCATGACGGAGATGTTCCGTCAGCTTTTTTTGTAAGGCAATGAGTTCCGGATTCGAGTCAATCCCTGCCCAGAGGACGCTTGGGGAAGAAGGGTGACCGAAAATACCGAGTGACCGCGATAAGGTTACATCAAAAGGATGCATTGTCATAGCGCCAAACGGACGATGAGAGGTGAATGTGAAGCCGGAGGGAGCCGTTGAGAAAGCGTTCAGTTCGACAGGTTTTGTCAATGCGGTCAGTGCTTCTTTTAGCATTTCTTTTTCCGATTGTTGCGTATCCCCGATAAATAACAGCGTCAGATGCAGGTCTTCTTTAACCGTCCAGCGTTGAAACAGAAGGAGCGGCTCAATACGCTTGATACGTTGGGCCATCCAGTTTTTTAAGGTCTCCGGTAGATGAATGGCTAAAAAAAGTCGGTCAGCACCTTCCAATGTGTTCACTCCATTTCATCTCGTTCGTTCGATGGTGTGTCCATGCGATTGTACACCGCATCAAAGGTATGTGCTTCTTCCATATCTAAGGCTGTCAGCCCACCTGCTTGCCAGCTCGAAAGTTTTAAGGTCACAACTTTATAATCGATCTGAATTAAAGGATGATGCATTTTTTCTTCGACTATCCCCGCAATCTTTTGGACAAACTCGATCGCCTGTAGGAACGTTTTAAAGTGATAACGCCGCTCAATCCAGCGGCCGTCTTCTGTTCGTTTCCAATGTTCAAGATGACTGAGTGCGGTCATAATTTCATGCTCGTTAAGACGTTTTCTCACCAAAGTGTTCCCATCCTTTCACTCGCTCCTGAATGATTGTATGTTTGCTATTATAACGGCTGTATTTTTTAGTATGTCACATTCATTCTATCATATGTTAATACTGAAAAGCCAAGCTGTATGATGGAGAGAGATAGATGGATAGAGAGTGATGGATAGAGAGTGATGTAAAAAGATATAAGAAAGACATACGTCAGCAGTCTTTTCTTCTGCTGACGTATGATATAGAGCGTCTCTATATGTGGCATCGGTTGAATGCACGTTCGAATTCGATAAAGTTATGTTTGGCATCAACAAGTGCTTGTTGATCATAAAGACCTTATTGTTCGCCTCTTTTTCGTTTCTTTAAGTTACTTTGAGCGATTTATTGTTTTAGGGCGACGGTCGCAGCTTGTTGCAGAGGATCCCATACCGAATTATATGGGGGCGCATAGGATAAATCCAAAGCTTGTAATGTTTCTAAAGTCATCCCTTGATAAAGTGCTGTCGCCAAGACATCGATGCGCTTGTCCACGCCCTCTTCACCAATGATCTGCCCCCCAAGAAGTTTCTTCGATTCCTTTTCATAAAGAAGTTTAATGTGAAGCGTCTTGGCTTGCGGATAGTAATGGGCATGGGTACGAGCCCGTATCGTCACTGTATCATATGATATCCCAAGTGATTGTGCTTCACGCTCATTGAGCCCTGTTCGTCCCATTGTAAGATCGAGCACCTTCATAATCGCACTACCGACGATGCCACCAAACGACGCTGCCCCACCCGCCATATTGGTTCCTGCAATTCGTCCTTGCTTATTCGCATGTGTACCCAGAGGCACAAAATCATCGTTCTGTTTTAAACGGTGATACTGTGTGGCACAGTCACCTGCAGCATAAATGTCCGGCAGCGATGTTTGCATGGTCTGATCGACCCATATGGCCCCTTTTGGACCAAGCTTGGCACCGATGGCTTTGGCCAGTTCACTGTTTGGTATCACACCAATAGCGATAAGGACAAGATCAGCCGGATATGTCTGATGTTTTGTTTCAACGCCGCGGATGGTGCCATTCTCATGTATTAAACGTACAACTTCTTCTTCTAAGGCAAGCTGGATGCCTTTGGCTTGAAGTGCTTCTTGCACAATTTTAGACATATCCGGATCGAAAGTGAGGGCTATCTGTGGCGCGAGATCGAGAAGGGTGACTTGTTTACCAAGATGATCAAACGCTTCGACCATTTCCAATCCAATGTAACCCCCGCCAATGATGACAACACGTTCCACAGGATGATCTTTTAGCCCTTGAATCAATAGTTGGGCATCATCCATCGTTTTGAGAGCATAAACCCCATTTAAAGAAAGATCAGCCCAAGACGGAAGGATCGAGCGCGCACCTGTGGCAATGAGCAGTCGGTCATATTCGTAATGGTACGCAGTACCGTCTGATCGGCGCGTGGTGACCGTTTTTTGCTCTGGATCGATGCGAATCGCTTCTTCTTCCAAGTGGACATCGATGGCATACTTTTCTTGAAATGCTTCTTTGGTTCGGGCCACAAGCTTTTCACCACTGGGAACAACGCCACTCACCCAGTAAGGAAGGCCGCATTGCGCATATGAGATATGAGTGGTTTTCTCAAGGACGGTGATCGTGCCTTTTGGATCTAGGCGACGTATTTGTGTCGCCGCACTCATCCCCGCTGCATCACCGCCGATAATGACATATCGGCGCACATCTGTATGGGAAGCATTTTGATTCGTCATCAGAACTATACCCCTTTCCCTATCGCTTAAATTGATCTTAACAAAAAAAGGCATATCATTCTAGTGTGCAGAAGATCGGCGGATTTTAAAAAAGTGCTCAGCATAGCCTGAAAGACTGTATGCATAAGATAGATCAAACAGGGTCCAAAAGATGGATGTCTTATTAAGGCGTATGATCTATAGAGGGAGTGCGTCTATTGTTTAGCTTTCTCTGGTCTTCGTTATTATTTGCCTTAACAGAACTTGATAATGCCCTCATATTCATAGCCATGATACGTCGTACCCACATGTTATCGCCCGGCTTAGTGATCTTCTGGCTCAGCCTTTTGGCATTCATACGCATGTTCTTCTTAAAAGAACTGAGCATTGTCTTGAACCAGTCGATCGTACGATTTGTTTTGGTCGTTTACCTCTTTTTCCTTGCCTACCGTTTCTTTCGTGATGGTTTTCAAAAACACACCATTCACCGAACCGTACCGAGTCATACTTCTTTTTGGAAATGGTTAAGACGTTTTTTATCGGTGACCATCGTTTTGCTGATCGTAGATACAAGCCTTGGCTTTGATCAAATGGCTTCAGGAGCTTTATTGTATCAACAACCGCTACAGATGTTTTTCAATATTTTGTTGAGTAAACTCTTAGCCTTTGCCACCATTTTGTATCTTCCAAGCTCGATCGCCGAACATCCATGGATCAGCCATTTATCCGCACTCCTCATTGGTTTTACAGCGACATACGTGTGGCTGGCAACAGATGTTTCTACATACTGGGTGGGATGGATCGGCGTCGGGATGAATGCCTTTTTAATGTTTTGTGGCTGGTGTCAAGCACACCGCCATAACCTTAGACGGTGGTAATACATGTGTAAGATTTCGGTCATGATTTTGAATGATTCAATCGTGAATGATTGACACCATAGGCAAAGTAAATGACCAGCCCTAGGACCAACCATATTCCAAACCGTAAAAAAGTTAAGGGCGGTAGCGAGGCGATTAACGCCAATGTACCGATCAGACCAAACGGTCCCACGATTGAAAGCGCTGGTACGCGAAAAACACGCCGCACATGCGGGTTCGTGCGTCGCATGATCATAACAGAAAGTGTCGTT
>JAVERJ010000303.1:0-2532 GCA_034007185.1 Candidatus Carbonibacillus sp.
GCCGCCCATCACATCGTGACGGTAGATGGCAGTGGCCAGATCACGTGTCGCATAAATCGTCGTGCCGTCTGATTTTAAGATAATACAAGGTGGGAGACCCTCATCATCAAGACGCACGACTTGAGCGCCTTCACTTTCTTCTAAAAGTCCTTTTTCCTTCAAGGCCTGAACCACAGCATCCATTTTATCATTATAAAAACTTTCCCCAAGCACCGCATCAAAGGAAACACCGAGTCGTTCATACATGCGTTCGAACTCTTTAAGGCTACGCTCGACAAACAGTTTCCAAAGGCGCGTCGCTTCAGGGTCACCAGATTCTAACTTTTGAAACCAAGCCCGCCCTTCAGCCTCAAGCATAGGATCTTGTTCTGCTTCTTCATGAAAACGAACATACAAATCTAAAAAATCTTTAACAGACGCTGTCTCCAGATCCAGCGTCTCACCCCAACGTTTATATGCTGCGATCTGTTTTCCAAACTGTGTTCCCCAATCACCTATATGATTGACGCGGATCGCTTCATACCCATGTTTCTTATATAAGTTATAAATCGCCTGACCAATGACCGTGGAACGAAGATGACCAACCCCAAAAGGCTTAGCAATGTTCGGTGATGACATATCAATGATCACACGTTCACCTTTGCCGATGGCTTCAGCATAATGCTCCCGCAGGGTCTTCCAATTATTAAAAAAATCATATACCACTGCCTTGCGGTCTAAAAAAAGATTCACATAGCCTCCGACCGCCTGGGCCTTTAGTCGGCTTTCATGGTTCAGTCTATCGGCCAACTCACGTGCAATCAGTGGTGGTGCTTTGCGTCTTAATTTGGCCAAAGTAAATACCGGTAAAGCGAAATCCCCTAACTGAGGATCGGGCGGAATCTCTAACACATTTAAGATATCTTGAAGATGCCATTCGGGAATATGAGATTCAATCTGACTGGCGACATATGGCTTAAGCATGTAAAGCCTCCTGCTATGATCACACTGACGTTTTTCATGGTGATTTTGACTAGGGCATCGACGGACGCGCGCCCACTGTTTTATTGTCTTTTTGCATTGTAGCATAAGGCGTTACCAGAGGCAATGAACGATCCAAGGCCTTAGCATGGGGCGCTAAAGTCGTATGATCCGTGACGATAAGGCGCAGAAAAAGAGATCCAAGCTAACGAATGATCCGCGTTAAAATGCCACTGATGACAGAAAGTAAAATTGTCCCCAAGAGTGCCGACCCAAAACCGGCCACGTTAAAGCCTTTAACGACAGCAGATACGAGCCAGAACATGAGCGCATTGACGACGAATGTAAAGAGTCCTAAAGTTAAAATGTTGAGAGGTAGGGTTAGGAGAAGAACAATGGGACGAATGAGCGCATTGACGAGTCCTAGGACAAGTGCGGCGACGAGTGCCGCACCAATGCCACTCACTTCAATGCCAATATGAAGGTACGGCAGCAAAAGTAAAACAATGGCGTTTACAATAAAGCGTGCGAGCATGGGCCACCTCTTTTCTTCAGCATAACAAAACATTTTCTGCATCCAACGGCGAGCCTATCAGAAACCTTCAATGGTATCCATCGTTATTGTAACAAAAAACATCGCCTATGTATAATGAAAAAACCCGCTTTGCTTGCGGGTTTTTATAGAATGCTTATCTACGGTGCTAATCCTGCGGGGTAAAAGTCTGTCCCTCTAAGTCTATGGAAGGTAACCGGCGTATCAGCGTCGAGGCAAGCGCACCGATCAACGTATTGACGACGATGTCCTTGATCAGAAAAGGCGTCATCGAAAGCGTCAGACCCAGTAACGTGGCCGGTGTTTTCAAAACCACATGCATGATAATGTCCATATACACAATGCCGATGACATAGATCGGCGCTAGCGCAAACAGCGCCGCAAGACTCGCTACAACCGGTGTCGGTCGCCGCCTAAAAATGATCGCGGCAACCAAAGCAGCCCCGCTATAACCGATGATAAAACCAAACGTCGGAGAAAAAACAGAACCCGGTCCGCCACTTCCACCAGCAAAGACAGGTAGCCCGATCAAACCCATCATCATGTACAAAACCATAGCCGTCACGCCTCCGCGCACACCTAAAAACATACCGGACAAGGCGGAGATGAGTGGCATAAAACTGAGCGGCACACCGACACCTAAAATCGGAATCGCTGGGATGATGCGCGCTATGTACACGCTCAAAATGGATAAAGCCACAAACATAGCAATATACGTAACTTCTCTCGTCGTGTAACGCATGGTTATAACATCTCTCCCCTTTTGAACACATGTCCCTCCCTTGTCGCACTTTAATCATACTGTGCCATGCTCTTTTTGTCAACTATTAATTTTATTAAAGGTTAACTATTTTGTTTGCGCCTATGATGGACTGTATCCATACATCGTGCGGCATCAACAACTGACCCCCATCACTTAAAAATGAAAAGGATGTTTTCTACTTAAAGGATCTTAGTCGATGATTACAAAAGCGTCCGGATTTTTTAAATAACGGAGCGTGAAGATCTCGCCCGTTCGT
>JAVERJ010000210.1:0-3897 GCA_034007185.1 Candidatus Carbonibacillus sp.
CGGACAAATAGACACACTCCGGCAAGAACTGTCACGCTGGCAAAAACAAAATATGCATGTTCTTTTTTTGGCTAAAAGTTTAGAAGAAGCGCATCATTTGAGTCGCTCTTTATCGAGCGAAGGGATTACGCTCGATGTTTTGCCTGAACTCACATTTCCGTTACCGATGCGTCCGTTTATAACGATATCGGATCTGACGCAAGGTTTTGAATGGCCGGCGACCCGCCTCGTGTTAATCACAGAAGAAGAAATTTATTATCGCCGGCGCAAGGTGCGTCGCAAACGAACCGTCGAGATTGAACATGCAGAGCGTATCCGCCATTACCAAGATTTGAAGGTCGGCGATTATGTTGTCCATGTGCATCATGGTATCGGCCGCTTTATGGGCATTGAAACTTTAGAGACGCTCGGTACGCATAAAGATTATCTTCGCATTCAATATGCTGGTACGGATCAATTGTTTGTACCTGTGGAACAGATCGATCTCATTCAAAAATATATTGGTGCCGAAGAAAAGTCGCCTAAACTGAACAAACTTGGCGGTCATGAATGGGCCCGTACGAAACAAAAAGTGGCGCGTGCCGTGAAGGATATTGCTGAAGATTTGATCAAACTTTATGCAAAGCGCGCCTCTGCGCCGGGCTTTGCTTTTCCGCCGGATACACCGTTACAAAAAGAATTTGAAGCGCTCTTTCCTTACGAACCGACACCCGATCAACTTCGCGCCATTGAAGAGATTAAACGCGATATGGAAGCACCACGTCCCATGGATAGACTGTTATGTGGTGATGTCGGTTATGGAAAAACAGAAGTTGCGATTCGAGCAGCTTTTAAAGCGGTGATGGGTGGAAAACAAGTCGCTTTTTTAGTCCCTACAACGATTTTAGCACAGCAACATTATGAAACACTCAAAGAGCGCATCGGCGATTTTCCTGTGCATGTCGAAGTGCTGAGTCGTTTTAAAACGCGGACTGAGCAACAAGATATTTTAAAACGTTTGGCACGCGGGGAGATTGACATCATCGTAGGTACGCACAGATTATTGTCCAAGGACGTGGTCTTCCGTGATCTGGGTCTTTTAATCGTTGATGAAGAACAACGTTTTGGCGTCGCCCATAAAGAACGTATCAAAGAATTAAAAGCCAATATTGATGTTCTCACCTTGACGGCTACGCCGATTCCGCGTACACTTCACATGTCGCTGTTGGGTGTGCGTGATCTCAGCTTAATCGAGACACCACCAGAAAATCGATATCCGGTACAAACGTATGTAGTGGAATATTCCACAACACTCGTTAAAGAAGCCATCGAACGTGAACTTGCTCGCGGCGGTCAAGTTTTCTTTTTGTATAATTATGTGGAATCGATCTATCGGATGGCCGAAGAATTAAAAAGTCTTCTTCCGGAGGCAGAGATTGCTGTTGCGCATGGTCAGATGCCGGAACGTGAACTGGAGCACGTGATGCTTGATTTTTTATCAGGGGAGATCGATGTGCTCGTCTCGACGTCGATCATTGAAACAGGGGTGGATATACCGAATGTCAACACATTGATCATCTATGACGCCGATCGATTGGGTCTTTCTCAATTGTACCAACTTCGCGGCCGGGTCGGACGTACCAATCGGCTGGCATATGCTTATCTCACCATTCAAAAAGGAAAAGTATTAAGCGAAGAAGCTGAAAAACGGCTCGAAGCCATTCGCGAATTTACCGAGCTTGGATCTGGGTTTAAAATTGCTATGCGCGATTTAGCCATTCGTGGCGCCGGTAATTTGCTTGGTGCCGAACAACACGGGTTTATTGCCGCCGTCGGATTCGATCTTTACAATGAAATGCTCAAAGAAGCTGTTCAATCCTTAAAATCGGGCGGTGCGGTTGAAGTTAAGCCGCCGAAACGCACGCAGATTGAACTGACGATTGATGCTTATATTCCGGACGACTATGTAGCTGCTGCGCATCAGAAAATAGCCCTATACAAGCGTCTCGCGCATATGGAACATCTCGCTGAACTCGATGATCTCATCGCTGAACTAAATGATCGTTATGGTACGCCGCCAGCACCTGTGGAGCGACTGATCCTCGTGACGCGTTTACGTCTGATCGGGACCCTTTTAGATGTCGAAAAAATATGGTATGCTGAAGGTGCCCTTAGACTCTTATTCCACCCAGAGCGGGCAAACATGTTAACACCAGCATATTTTGCGCCACTTCAAGCAACTTTTGGTCGTAGTTTTGGTATCATTGCTGGTGAGCGGTTAGGGCTCATTTTGCGTATCCCGGAAAAAGATCTTCTCAAAGGTTTAAGCACCCTCAGTCATGCACTCACACTATTACTTGAAGAAAGCAAACAGAAAGGGGTCATCACCCATGTCCAATAAATCCAATAAAATGGAACAAACAAGAAAGAACATGCTTAAAAAAAGTTTTTTGTTGCTCACCGTGATCTTGCTTGCGTTTCTCTCTGCTTGCGGATCGAACGCTTCAAAACAAAGTTCGAATGATACTGGTTCATCAGGTCCGTCCGCACAAACGCAGCCAAGTACGACCGTTACAAAAATATCATTGGACGTTCCGGAGGCGGAGGTCGTTGCCAAATACAATGGTGGAGAAGTCACCGCGGGAACGTTTGAAAAATATCTCAACTTTTTGCAGGTGCTTTCCCCGGGAAATCCTGGATTTTCCAACCCATCGGCTTGGTCCGATATATTAGACTCTTTTATCGCTGTCCGTGTTCTTGCGGATCGTGGGCAACAAAACGGCTATCGTGTTAAAAGCGATGAGATCAAACAGCAATATGCCGATATTACGAAAAACCTTGAAGCATATCTCGGCAATGCGGACGCGGCGCAAAAGAAGATCGCTGAACTCGGTTTGGATGAAACATCCATCCAATCATTTTTAGAAACTTATGCCCTCGTTGATCAGTATCTTGCACATGCCAAAAGCGATGATGAGTTGAAGCAGATGTATGAGAAAGAAAAAGGAAACTATACGCTTACAACGGTGCGCCATATTTTGATTATGACAAGTGATAAAGTGACCGATGAACAGGCCAAAGCGAAAGCGGAAGAATTGGCCAAGCGTGCGCAAAATGGTGAAGATTTTGCCAAACTCGCCGATGAATACTCGGAAGATCCTGGGAATACGAATCCTGACGGTACGAAAAATGGGGGATTATATGAAAACGTACCTGCAGGTCAATGGACAAGCGCCTTTAAAGAAGCGACACTCACCCTTCCTTTGCATAAGGTAAGCGATCCAGTTAAGACCGATTACGGGTATCATGTGATCGTTGTAGAAAATCGTCAAGAACAACCTTTTGATGCGGTTAAAGAGCAATTGACGTATGAAGCTGCCAATGAAGCATGGCAGACCTTTTACAACGACGAACTGCCTAAAATCATTCAGGAAAAGCATTTACCCAAGCAAGCGTCTTAAAGCGTTTTTGGGAGCAATTAGCCTCCTCCTTTCAATCGTCCCGCCCTTGTGGCGGGATTTTTTTTGTTTTTTATGTGTTGGCGTGACCTTTAAAGAATAGAAAGAAGTGGAGGAATCATACTAAACCAAGAAGCACTTTTTATAAAAAAGCTCGAAGTAACCATGAAAACATAAGGAAAGCGAGGCGTATGGATGAAAGCGACAGGAATCGTCCGGCGCATTGATGATTTAGGACGGGTTGTTATTCCTAAGGAAATACGGCGTACACTAAGAATACGCGAAGGTGATCCGCTGGAAATTTACGTTGATGAAGATGGTGAAGTGATTTTAAAAAAATACTCACCCATTGGGGAACTCGGCAACTTTGTCAAAGAATATGCGGAGGCGCTGTATGAAAGTGTCCATCAAAGCGTCCTGATCGCTGATCGCGATCAAATTATTGCGACAGCCGGCGTGA
>JAVERJ010000211.1:0-3895 GCA_034007185.1 Candidatus Carbonibacillus sp.
AAGTGCAAGAGCAGTCCGTTCTTGGCGAAAGCCCTCGTATAGATCGACAATGAATTGATTGCGGCGGATCACTGCTGGATCACTGTGAGCGCGTGTAAAGGTTTTGTTTTGTTCATCAAGCGATACGATAGACGACAAGACATAAGAATAGCTTTGATTATGAACAGCTTCTTGTTGGGCAATGATCGACAATATGGCATGAACCGAAGGATCCGATACAAATAGGGACGCTTCCAAAATAAATCGCGTTTGGACAGAGTCAAGATTTGAAAGAAGACCGATCGTTCTAAGATATGCTTCCCGCTCAGCGCTCTTGAGCATGTCCCATTCTTTAACGTCTTTGGTCATAGGGATTTCATCAGGAATCCAAAAATTTTTTAGCAATATCTTATAAATATCGTAAAATTGAGGATAGCGTATATCGTTCCAGTTGACAATGCCACTCGCCTCGCCGCCGACGATGGCCGTTGATCGATTAGGCGAACCTGGGGAAAGAAGGCGGATCTTATGAAGCGTCCCACGCCCTGCTTCGCGATCCTTTAATGCTTTGTGATCCGTTTGTGTTCCTAAGCGATGTCCATCGCGCGCCGTATCGATCGTCATCTTTCTACCTCCTATCGGGTTTATGACTTTAAAACTGCAAAACTGCTTTGTCAGTAAGCAATCCGACGGAAAAGAGGCCTTTACGTTGGCATTACAATTTCATGGATATTGCTTCTTTCTGATGCATCAAGTTGTGCTTTTTGAAGCATCTGGCGCGCAAAGGTACGAACGCGCGTTTCCTGATTGAGACCGTACGGTGACTGTTCGATTTTAAGCGTCTGTGTAAAAACGGGTACGCCATGTTTTTGCAAATGATAGACGGTCTCGTCTACCGCTCGACAAAAGCGCGGGAAAATCGTGTCTCCCGTACCAAAGACAGCAACGCTTGGGAAATGAGGGACGTAATCATCGCGTTCTTCTAGAAGCACGCGGCGTAAAAATTTCCGAAATGGCACGGGTAAAACGCCATCCCCCCATGTGTACGTACCAAGAAAGAGAAGTTTGACCGTTCCGCTTCTAAGCGCCTGCAGGGCAGAGAGAAGTCCTTGGGGATCGCGCACAATGTCAACCGCCTGAGCATCCGTTTCTTCGGCAATGATCCGGGCTGTCTCTTCCGTATTGCCGCTCAAAGACGTATACAAAACGAAAATACTTTTTTCCGCATCCATCGATATCCGCCCCTTTCAGACCATGGACCGAGCGATGTCTTTTTATGGCGTCTTCGTGAACCATTGATAGGTTCATAGGTTATCTATGATTGACACGACTCACAGTCTTCCACTTCGATCGAGAGAGAGCGCACGTAATACGTCGTCTTGATACCACTTCGCCACGCCATCATGTGTAGATCGAGAAGATCTTTAGCCTTAATATCATTGCGAACATAGAGATTCAGTGAGACGCCTTGGTCGATGTGCCGGCTGCGCGCCGCCTGCTGTTTAAGTGTCCACTTTTGATCGATTTCATGAGCACTTTTGTAATACCACATCAGCCCTTTTTCAATATCTGGGGCGACGTTGGTAATCCGATACGTATTTTTTTCTTCGACATATTCTTTGCGGAAGATGGGGTCAACCGAGGCGGTCGAACCACCAACAATAGCGGTCGTTCCATTGGGCGCGATGGCCATCATATAGCCGTTTCTGACGCCCTCGCGTTGAACGTCTTTAGCAAGCGCCTGCCATCGTTCGCTGGTGTAACCACGGCGTGTAAAATATCGACCGTTTTCCCATTCGGACCCTGAAAAGAGGGGATACGCACCTTTTTCTTTGGCCAGCGCGTGTGATGCGCGGATGGTGTGATAGGCGATCTCTTCGTACAACGCATCGGCAAACTGCACCGCTTCTTCACTTTCCCAGCGTATTTTTTTAAGGGCAAGTAAATGGTGCCATCCAAATGTCCCAAGACCAATCGCCCGGTATTTCTGGTTCGTCACTTGTGCCTGCAGCACTTCAATGGTGTTCAAATCGATCACGTTATCAAGCATGCGCACTTGAATCGGAATGAGACGGTCCAACACCCCATCTGGCACAGCCCGTCCTAAGTTAATCGAAGAAAGATTACAGACGACAAAATCACCTGGTTTTTTCTTGGTCACAATCATGCCGTCTTCTAGCGTCTCTTCAATGACCGTTGTCGCCGAATTGTTTTGCATAATTTCCGTGCAGAGATTGGAAGCATAAATCATGCCGGCATGTTTGTTCGGATTCATACGATTGGCGCTGTCACGATACATCATATAGGGTACGCCTGTTTCGAGTTGTGAGCGCATGATGCGCTTCATAATCTCAATCGCTGGTACGGTTTTTTTACTAATATTCGAGTCATTTACAAGTTCGTTATATTTTTCTCGAAACGACCCCCGCCCTTCTTCCTCATCGAAAAAGTCTTCCAAAGACCAGCCTTTTTTCGTCCTCACTTCATGTGGATCGAAAAGATACCAGTCTTCACGCGCTTCAACTTTTTCCATAAATAGGTCAGGAATCACGACACCTGTGAATAAATCATGCGTGCGCAACCGCTCATCGCCGTGGTTCAGCTTGAGATCAAGAAACTCAAAAATATCTTTGTGCCACACATCGAGATAAATCGCGATGGCGCCTTGTCTTTGTCCGAGTTGATCGACGGAGATGGCCGTATTGTTGAGTTGTCGAGCCCAAGGCACGATCCCTGAAGAAAGTCCTTGAATGCCTTTGATGGCACTGCCGCGCGGACGAAGTTTGCCCATATAAACGCCGATCCCTCCACCAGCCTTGGAAAGAAGCGCCACATCGGTGTTCGAGTCGTATATGCCGCGGAGTGAATCGTCGATGACATCGATGAAACAAGACGATAGTTGGCCCCAAGCTTTGCCGGCATTGGCAAAGGTCGGCGTAGCAACTGTCATATACAAGTTGGATAGCGCCCAGTACGCTTCAGCAACATAGGACATGCGCCGTACTTTGTTCTCTTTTTGCATGAGATACAGCGCGATGATGAGAAAACGTTCCTGTGGGAGCTCAAATGTCCGCCGTGCCTTATCACGAGCCAAATATCGGGTTGAAAGCGTCAAAAGACCGGGCAAATTGAACAAATGATCGCGTTCGGGAACAATGAGCTGTTCGGCATCGCGCAACTCTTTTTCGGTATATGCTTCGAGGATGCGCGGGCTGTAGACACCTTCTTCGGTCAAGTGTCGAACCAGACTTGGGAAATCGCCATATTTTTGATGTGGATGATAGCCACGGTTTTCTGCCGCTTCGCGATAAAGCTTGTCCAAGTAAAAACGTGCCGCAATTTTGAGCCATTCAGGCGCTTCAATGCTCACTTCATCGAGTGCATATTTGACCAGTAAATCGTCGAGCTCGTGAAGTGATAACGTCCGACCTTCATCCGCTTGTTGTTGTATGTAACGAATCACCCGATTTTCAAAACGTTCCCCTGCTATATGCGGATAATCCTGAAGGGTGCGCTTTGTTCGCTCCAAAGCATGCGTTTGGGGGGTGATTACATCTTTTTCTATGGTCATCTTCCTGGTCTCCTCCTTCTGTCTGTTACCGTTCGTTGTATCACGTTCTGTAACCTATGGATGTGCACTTTTGGTTTCATTGGATAGGCGTGATCGGTCATATGACAACATATTGTGGATGATATAATTAAAAATTACTATATGTTGTGTTAACATCGTATCGTAAGGATAACGGTCTGTCAAGATGCAATTGGAGCGTATGCGATGCCTTCAATCGATACATTCCCTGCGATGTACGGAACATACGAGAGAAAACCAGCCTTCTAGATAATAAATGCAAATTGTATACGCAACCCTTTGCCATGTTTCCCGTACAATTTATAAGAAAAAAAGACAAGCACAGGA
>JAVERJ010000212.1:0-3890 GCA_034007185.1 Candidatus Carbonibacillus sp.
GGGTAGAAAGTGTCGATTTTAACGAACGCCCTTCCGTACCACGCGGACTTATACGCCACCATGCGCTGGAATTCGCCCCAACCGGCGTCGGATATTGCTTTAGCCAGTTTTTTATTCTTGACCATGTTTTTTATCTTAAGGTCCTCCATGCTGATGACTTGGTTTTCGATCACCAGCTTTTTGGAGACCTTGTGCTGGAAGTCCCGGCGCTGGTTGGCGACCTTCTCGTGCTGCCGGGCCACCTTCAGCCGCGCTTTTTCGTAGTTCTTGGAGCCCTTCTTTTTCTTCGCAAGGGCGCGCTGCAGTCTGGCCAGTTTCTCCTGCGCCTTGACGTAGTATCTGGGGTTCTCAATGACTTCCCCGGTAGAAAGGATGGCAAATTTTTTAAGGCCCATGTCAACGCCGACTGCTTTGTCTATTGGTGGCAGTTCTTCAACAGCCACTTGGCAAAGTATTGAAGCAAAATACTTGCCGGAAGGCGTCCGGGTAACCGTAACGTTGGTTATGTTGTCGGGAATTTCCCGGCCGTCGTCCGCGTACTTTATCCACCCTACCTTCGGCAACTTAAGCAGGTGACGTTCTCTGTCAATGCGGATGTTGTTGTTCGTAAAGTTTGTTCTGTAAGTCTGCTTTTTTTCGCGCTTGCTCTTGAATTTGGGAAAGCCGGCCCGGCCTTCAAAAAAATTCACGAAGGCGGCGTCTAAGTCTTTGAGGCTGTTCTGCAGGGCGAACTTGTCTACCTCGGCGAGCCACTTTGTTTCAGGCGCTTCCTTTAGCGCGGTGAGGATGGCTGAACACTGGTTGTAATTTAAAGTGTGCTTTTCTCTCTGGTACACCTCTATCCGCCGGGCTAAAAAGTGATTGTAGACCCACCGGGAGCAACCGAAAGTCTTGCTGAACTGTACCTGCTGCTCTTGTGTGGGATACAGGCGCACTTTAAACGCTTTTTCTAACAGCTTAAGCAAGTTCTTCACCTTCTTTTTGCGACTCTATGTATTTCTTGACCGCTTCCTCGGTGTTTTCGCCGACGCTGGTCACGAAGTACGAAGGGTTCCAGAGGTGTCCGCTCCAGCGTTTTCTTTAACTTAAACCCCTCTTAAACCCCTGTAGATATTATAACATTTTTTACACATTATGGTAAGGGTCTAAATTATTTGTCGGTCTTACTCATGACTAAAGTCACGCGTGTGCGGCAGATAGTTTATAAAAATCAACGCCAAGCGCTTGAAGGTCATCAAGATGGTCAAGAATCCCTTGTAGGTCCCCTCCAAAAATGTTGTGTGGTGTCGGCTGATCGCGTTCCCAATCGGCGACCTCTTCCGGATCAAGCGTTGGATCCCCTTTCGCAAAACGATCAGTAAATATTTGGTAAACAACGCTTCCCACCGCCCAATCCGGCACGTTCATTGCCTCTCCACGATGAATATACGGGTAATGAAAATATCCGGCTTCATCCGATGTCCAGGCGACACCGACTTCTCCGTACCAAAACCGTGACGTCTCTGTTTCCAACAAAAATGTATAACGCGCCCGCCGTTTAGGAAAGGCTAACACGCTTTGCCAATAATCATACTGGCGATCATGCCCCATCTTCCGCATTCTATGGGTGTCATCTTTCGAATAGGGTTGATAGCGATCCCCATAGACAATGCTCACCTTTTGAACCGAACCACGTCGTGTTTTTAAACGTAAAACGAGATGGGTATCGTCGATTGGGTATACATAACGCGGCGTCACTTCATGCCATACTTCTGGTATCATCACAGCCCTACCTCTCTTTACAAACTTCTGGGATTAAACACATCGTCATCGCGCTCAGTACGTTATTTAGACGCTTGATGCGTCCTTTGAAGCATAGGGCCCTAAGCTTACCGAACCTCGTTCAATGATTTGCGTAGGAACGATATGCGCATGACTTGAGGGAGATGTTTCCAAAAGTGCAAACAACATCTCCACGGCTTTGCGACCGAGATCCAAAATATGAATGTCAACCGATGTAAGCGGTGGGTTGGTAAGCCGGGATAAAAGAACATTATTAAATGAAACAATGGACACATCCTCTGGTATCTTCAGCCCAGCCGACTGTACCGCTCCAATAACGCCTAAAGCCATCAAATCATCGGCGACGACAAAAGCCGTCGGACGGTCTGGTCGGCGCAACACTTCAGTCACTTCACGATAAGCGTCTTCTTCACTAAAGTCCGTGAAAAGCACGTGCTGCATCTCTGGATCAACACCGGCCGCATTCATGGCTTGCACATATCCATCGCGTCGATCGACTGTGACAGCATATGTCAATGACCCCCCTAAGAAAGCAACACGCCGATGGCCACGTTTTAAGAGATACTCTGTGGCCTGTTTTCCAGCAAGTACATTATCATTATCGACATAAGGCAGTCCCTTTATCTGCGGACGACCAATCATAACTGTCGGTATGCGTTGTTCATAAAGATACGCAACAAGATGGTCATCCGCTCTTGATTCAAGCAAAATCACACCATCGACCTGTTTGCCTTGGACCATCCTAGCAACATGTTCTTGCTTAACGGTATCATCACGGCCTGTCGCCAAAAGAAGCGCATATCTGTGCGCTTCAAGCGTTGCCGTTATACCACGTAATACCTCGGGAAAAAAGGGGTTTAAAAAAGCGCTATCCCCTGAACGCGGTAAGACCACACCAATCGTCCCACTCGATTTCACAACAAGCGAACGCGCATTCATATTCGGGTGATATCCCAATTCATCGATAATACGTTGGATACGCGCCCGTGTCTGTGCACTGATGCGCGGATTCCCGGCAAGCGCCCGTGATACTGTCGAAGGTGAAACACCCGCCCGCTCAGCAATCTCTTTAATCGTAACACCCATCCTCAACCCTCTCTTTCTTTTTCTCTTTGGTTAAGCTTCTCCTCACTATGGACAACTTTGCCACCATTTGCGATTTGTTTCAAGCTGCACACACAATCCAGCAGAGCCCATCTCCAGCTGGTTCGCGCAAACGTTTGCTCGATACTATGGTTTCAGTTTAACCGGTAAGCGCTTTCTATGCAAGTAAAACGAAGACCATTCAACACCGTATTGGAGGTCATGCACGCTTGTAGCCTTCCGTTGACTTACCTTAGGCCTTCATCGAAACAATCGCTCCATCAGCATAATAACACAAATAAAAAGAAGCCTGCTGAAACGATCAACAGGCCAGAGATATGTGAAACCATCAAGGCAAAACAGATTTTGCAATGCGTTCATCCAAAGCTTCATAATCATCGTAGCGTATCGTCTCATACAGCGCTTTTCGTGTTTGCATGGCCTCTAATAACGACGTTTGGGTGCCCGTTTTAAGGAGCGTCTCATACGTTCGCACATACGCTTGTGCTGCCATGCGTAAGGCCGTTACAGGAAAAATAACCATCTCATAGCCCCAAGCGGCAAACTGTTCAGCCGTATAATAGGGAGTTTTCCCAAACTCCGTCATGTTTGCCAAGAGCGGGGCGTCAAGCGCCTCACGAAATCGACGAAACATCGCCTCATCCGTTAAAGCCTCAGGAAAAATGGCATCAGCACCGGCTTCTACATAAACGCGTGCTCGTTCGATCGCCCGTTCCAAGCCTTCTACGGCCACCGCATCCGTGCGTGCGACAACGTAAAGCGTCGGCGCAGCTTGTTTGAGCGCATATATTTTTTGTGCCATCTCCTGTTGAGCGATCAATGCCTTTCCGCTTAAATGACCACACTTTTTAGGAAGATCTTGATCTTCAATCTGCACCGCAGCAACGCGCGCTTCTACCATCTCTCGTGCTGTTCGTACGACAGAAAGGACACCGCCAAAACCCGTATCAATATCTACCAAAAGCGGAAGGTTGCTGGCGCGAATCAGATCTCGAGCCCTATCC
>JAVERJ010000213.1:0-3889 GCA_034007185.1 Candidatus Carbonibacillus sp.
AGTTGGATATTTCTCAATATTTTCAGCAAATACATCATAATCATCTTCCTTTCCGGTTGTTAAATCTCCCACCATAACAACAGCAGTAGCATCAGCATTTACGGCGTTTTGCATAAAAGTATTTAAGTTCTTTGTACTGCCTACATGGCTATCGCTCATTACAAATAATTGATACTCATCATTTGTGGTTTCAATAGTTTGATACCCTGTTTGCATATTTTTGTTTAATGATTGCTCAAATCGTGTATTTACCGATTCGTATGATATAAACATACTTCGTAAATCTGCTTTGTTGCAAGAACTAATGCTACAAATCAATATTATACTTATTATTAATATTTTTATTTTCCTATTTGCCATATTAAACCTGTTCTTGCTAAAAACCCAAAATAATTTATACTTAGATTAAAAGAGCCTGATGTTTTAAGCCATGCTTCGGCAAACCACATCAAATCTTCAGAAAATCTATAATTAGTATAAATTTTTAACATTGGATTTGTTGAACGCGTTAATAAAAAATAATCTTTGTTAGTAATCGCTATACTCAAATTATAAATATTTTCGTCCGGTTTTATTTGATAAGAAATACAATATAGTAATCCGAAGTTTTCAGCGAAACAATAATTATCACTAATCTCATACTCTGTAATGGCATAAGATGTAAGTGAAAATATTTTTGAAAACAATCCTAAATTAAGCTTAAATTTTTCATTATTTAAACCCACAAAAACCCCCCAATCATATTCTACAACTAAGTTTGAAAAGTCATTATACATAAAAAATGCATTAGCATTTAGTTTATACTTTTTAATTTTAAAGTCGCGTGAAATTTCTGCAAATGTGTTTTTAAAAAATTTTTCTGAATTTGGTTTAATATCAAATAGTACTCCTGCTCCTATTTCATTTTTTTCAAATTTATAAGATGTAATCACTCCGGCATTTACGATGTAATCGTTTGATGCGTTATGCTTACCAAAATCGATAAAAAGCTTGGGATTTATTTGTGCATGTGAACTAAAATTGCATACTAAAAACAAGGATATTGCTATTAAAGGCTTTAGTATTATTAATAAATGTTTATTCATTTTACAGTTTAGCTTATTTACATATACTTACTATATTTAAAATTAACAAACTCAGTTTAGTTTAAATTAAAACTAACAGTAAATGTACTACCAAAGTTTTCCTTACTTTCGAGCTTAATTTCCCCTTTAAGGGCTTCAACATATTCTTTTACAATTGCGAGTCCTAATCCTGAACCTTCGTAAGGACGTGTAATATCCAAATCTGCTTGCTCAAAACGGTTAAATACAGCTTTTAATCTATCTTTTCTTATTCCAATACCGGTATCTTTAACATATATATCTATACTAGATTCGTTTTCGTTACAACCAATTTCGATATAACCTTTTTGTGTAAATTTCAAAGCGTTATTTATTAGATTAGTAATAATTGAAATCAACATTTTTTTGTCTGTATCAATGTATAATTCGGGTTTTTTACAATTTAGATTGATATCTAGTCCTTTGCGTTTGGCAGCAGGTTTATAAAAGCTAACGCAATATGCAAGAATATCAACAAGGTTTTCCGATTTGCAGCGTATCTCAAATTGTTTAGCTTCAATTTTTGAAATTTCGATAATATTATTTAGAGTTTCGAGCAATCTTTTTCCACTTTCGTTTATTATTTTTATGTATTCTTCTTTACGTTCATATCCTAATTCTGGATTTTTTAGAAGTTCTATAAAACCTAAAATTCCATTCATTGGAGTACGTATCTCGTGAGACATATTTTGCAGAAATACGGTTTTAAGTTTATCGCTTTCTTCTGCCTTTTCTTTAGCAATAATTAGTTGCCTGTTTCTTTTACGAAGTGCTTTAGTTTTAGCTTTTACTCTATAATGTAAAATTACAGCAAATACTGATACAAATGCTAGCACAATAAGAGTAATTATAATTAAAAAAAATAAATACTGTGGAATTCCTGTTTTGATTTGTTTATTTAACCAATATTGCAGCGATTTATAGTATTCAGATTTAGGGTTGTTTTTAAGAACAGACAAGTTTTTGTCAAATATTTTGACAATTTGAGGATTTATATCTGGTTTAAAAGCAAAATACAACTCCGAAGGTCTAAGGACTATGCCGGTTGGGACAATATTTCTATTACAAAGTTCTGAGAAATAAAAAAATCTTGTAACAATAATTACGTTTACTTCCTTTTTCTCTAAAGCATTTACAGTTGCTTTATAATCGTCAAAAACTACAATATTATAAGTTATATTAAATTTATTAACTAATTCATTCTTCAAATACTGTTCTTGTACAGAACCTTTTAGCACACCTATAGTTTTACCGTTTAAATCACTAATCGAGTTTAAAGTTTCTCCCCTTATCACATAAGCCTCTACCCACGAACCTAAAACCGAAAGCGTAGGAAAAACGAATATAGAATCTCTTTTCACCGAATATGATACATCAGGTAAAACATCAATTTCTCCTACCGAAAGTTTATGTATAAGCTCATCCCATCTACCCAATGTGTATTTAATTTCAATGTTTTCGTTTTCGCAAATACACTCTAATACATCAATAAATATACCTGCCGGTTTTCCTTTGTCATTAACAAAAACTTTTGGATAGTTTTCGTAAATACCAACTTCGATAATGTGTTCGGGCTTGTCGTAAGCATATAAGGACAAACAAATACTAAATAATATTTGTAACAAAATTATTTTACTTACTACGATTTTCATAATCAAACTTGTATGGTGTAAATACAAATTTACCTAAAAAGTTTTAATTAATGAAGTATTATAACACTTAAATCTTTAACAGCCAAAAACTTTTAGCCTCTTATTGAAAGCTCTTTTAGCTTATTATTATCGATAATAACAACTGACTTGCCATCTAATTTTATTAAACCGTCTTTTTCAAATTCTTTAAGTAACTTAATAGTACTCTCGGGAGTAATACCGGCAAAATCGGCAATATCTTTACGTGTGAGGAAATTATATACATTTTTACTTTGCAAGTCAGGCTTATTTAAATATAATAGGGCTACTGCTAGTTTTCCGGGCATTTGCTTGTGGGTTTGGGTTCTGAGATGCGACAATAATAATTTTTCGGTTCTGCAATTTCGAGATATAATGCTTAATGCAAAATCTTTGTTTTTATGAAATAGTTTATTTAGTGCTTGTTTATCAATCATACAAATTGTAGAATCAGTAAGTGCTACTGCTGAATAATGATATACGCTATCACCAAAAACTGTATTAAAGCCTATGTAGGAGCCTACATTTTCTATTGCAATATTTAAATGTTTATCGTGTCCTGATTCAACAAAAATGCGAACCATACCATCTAAAATATAAAGCACATAAGGTGCAAATGCTCCTTGTTTACAAATATTTTCGCCTCTTGCATAAACTAACTGCTTTTTCTGAGAGGCTAAAAAATCCTTTTCGTCAACTGAAAGTTTATCAAAGCATTCACCAAGTTTTTCACACATAAGCCTTTAGCTTAGTTACAAATCAAAATTAATAAATAAACACAAATGCAAAATTAATATTTTTCAACTTTTATGCTGTAATATTTCAGTTTAATCTGTAATCTATCGGGTCTATACTTTTGTTAGTTGAATAGTTACTCGTAGTATTTTTGCATTAGTTATGAAACACAGAATTGCCATACCAATAGAAAAAGGAAGTTTAGGCTGCCAGTTTGGACTTTGTAAAAACTTTATGATATATACTATTAATGACAATGGTAGCATTAATTCGGAATCTTGTTTTAATTCAAATGATGATATAGTAAAGCAATTAGAATGGCTAAAGGCACATAATGTAACCGATATCATTGCATATAAAATAAATAGAGAACTTATTGAA
>JAVERJ010000214.1:0-3878 GCA_034007185.1 Candidatus Carbonibacillus sp.
GTTATTCGTCCGAATATGCTTGTCCGACCCGGTGACACGCTCGTTTCTGGTATACTCGGTCCAGACAGTTCCACCCCACGACTGGTCAGTGCAGAGGGCGAAGTGTATGGCGAAGTGTGGTATGATGTTGAAGTGGCAATGCCCCGCAAGCGCACCATTCCGCTCTTAACTGGTCTCCAAGGAGAACGGATGTATGTCCAACTTGCAGGGCGAGCCTTTCCTTTTTGGGGATCACGCGTCCCTCAATCAACAGAAACCACATCGTACATGACGAATAGGGAAGTTCAACCGCTCTCGATTGGGCCCGTCAACCTTCCTTTGGTCATCGTGAAGGAACATTGGTATGAAACACGTACAGAATGGGTCGAACTAAGCGATGAAGCTATCAAAGAAGAAGCGTTAGCCTTGGCACGGGACAGTATCAAGCGCAATGGGGATAACGTCCGTGAGATTAGAGTAGAAAAGATTTTGCAAGAACGACGCGAAGATGATAAAGTGTACATAAAGGTCCATTACGGGGTCGTTGAAAATATTGCGATTCCTCAAGTGATCACTGAGCTTCCGTCCAAAGAAGATGGAGCGGATCGGGACACGCCATAAAAAAAACGATGTCGTCAAACGTGTGATCGCCCATGATCCCCAAGCGAAGCTCTGTATAAGCGGATAGGATGATTAACGACAAAAAGTGTTCATGCGCTGTCAACACGTCTAGGGTAGATCTTGTTGATGAAGATCATAGATGCTTAAACAACTCTGAAAAGGGGATGAGTCCAAAAGGTATGACGCTTCAGCCTGAACGTCCGCTGGTGAAAAAAGACTTTCCGCTCATTCATATGGATGAGGCGCAACGTTTGTTTGGACCACGTGACCAGTTTCTTATAGCGATTGAAAGCGGTCTTGGCGTTCGTCTTAAAACGCGCGAATCCTCATTGATCATCGAAGGGGAGAGCGCTTCTGTCGCACGCGCCGAAGCCCTTCTCAGCGTTTTGATCAACCTTATTCGTCGGGGCGAGACATTTAAAGAGATGGACATCCAGTATGCGATTCAACTGACCCAAAAAGGCCAGGTGGAGGAATTGTTGGTTCTTTTTGATGAAGTGTTGGCGCGAACATTGCGTGGGAAGGTCATCCGTGCTAAAACACTCGGTCAAAAACATTATATTGCCACCATGAAAACAAAGGATATTGTTTTTGCTATCGGTCCTGCAGGTACGGGAAAAACGTTTTTGGCGGTTGTTTTTGCTGTTTTGGCTTTAAAAGCACAAACAGTGCGGCGTCTGATACTGACCCGTCCCGCCGTAGAAGCCGGGGAACGTCTCGGTTTTTTGCCTGGTGATCTACAAGAAAAGGTTGACCCATATTTGCGACCACTTTATGATGCCTTAAATGAAATGATGGGTATGGAAGCGGTGCAACGCGCCATGGAGCGGGGCGTGATTGAGATTGCCCCGCTCGCCTATATGCGTGGGCGAACTTTGGATGAATCATTTATTATTTTAGATGAAGCGCAAAATACGACACCAGAGCAGATGAAAATGTTCTTAACCCGTATGGGTTTTGGTTCCAAAATGATCATCACCGGTGATCTTACGCAGATTGACCTTGCCAAAGGTCAGCTTTCCGGACTATCCGAGGCGTGGGAGACGCTTTCTGGTATCCCAGAAATCGGATTTATTTCTTTAACGGAACAAGATGTCGTCCGACATCACCTCGTGCAAAAAATCATTCAAGCGTACGAAGCGCATGATACAGAGGTTCAATACGGTCAGAGGAGGTGAGATGCTTTGCGCTGGGCTCAGCTGTCCTGGCCGAAAAAACGTACCGACATACGTTTATGGCTGTTGCTTATTTTGTTTTTTGCACTCCTTTTTTTTCTTTTCAAAGATGCGGCGACGCCCCGTAGTTTTCATGACCTTAAAGTCGGGAGCCGATCCTTTGAGCGCGTTTACGCACCGAAAACTGTTCTTGATCAAAAGGCAACCGATCGTGCACGTCAGGAAGCGATGGATAAAGTCGCCGACATTTACAAAATTGATGATCATGTCACCAGTATTCAACTTGCCAATCTAGACCGTATCTTCGATAGCATCCGTCAAATCATCGAACGGACGGATTTAACGCGCGATGAGAAGATTGATCAACTCAAAAAAGCGATCCCTTATCAATTGGCCGATAAAGCGTATGCTACTTTGGCTGGGACACCCGTTGAAACTTTAAATTCCATGCAGTATTTAACAAAATACATCGTCGAACAAATTATGCGCGATGGGGTTCGGGAAAAAGATTTGGAAGCCGCACGGTTGCGGGTCAATGAACAGTTGATCGTAGCGGAACTGTCTTCCAATAATCGTCTTGTCATTCAAGAATTGGCCCGTCACAGCATCGTGCCCAACGTTAAATTGGATCGAGAAAAAACAGATGAAGCTAAAAAAGCAGCGGCTGATGCAGTTGAACCGGTCTATATTTATGAAGGCGACATATTGCTCGATTACAATCAGGTCATTAATGCTGAAGTTTTGCGTAAACTTGAGCTTGTCGGCTTGATGCAAACAGATAAAGTGAAACCTTATCTCGGTATGGCGCTTCTTATGCTTTTTTTTACGCTCTTTCTAGGGGTTTATATGTCTCGATCACGGACATTTCGACGTGGACATGCCCTCCGCCAGATGCTTCTTTATCTCTTGTTGCTGACGCTGGGAGCCATTTACATTCAATTGTTTGCGCGTTTTGTGCCTTTAAGTGCCGATCATGCGCTCTATGTCACGCCCTTTGCTTTTGTCCCGTTGGTGATTGCCATTTTACTTGGCGAACGGGTCGCGTATGTCGCGTCGCTCGTGCTTGCCTTTTTTGCGGGGCTTACGTTTCATGAATCGTTAGGGACGCTCATTGATTATCGTTCATTTTTGTATGCAGCGATTGGTGGCATGAGCGGTGTATTTACGATATCGGGCGCGATGAGTCGCAGTCGTATTCTTCGTGCAGGTTTTTGGGTGTCTTTGGTGAACATGGTGACCATTGCCATGCTTTTACTTTTGATCGGTACCATACCCGATGTGCGCAGCGCAGCAGAGCTTGCCCTTTTTGCTGTCTTAAGTGGGATGCTTGCTGCGGTTTTAACGTTGGGGCTGCTCCCGTTTTTTGAGGCGGCTTTTGGCATTTTATCGCCGATGAAGCTTTTGGAGCTATCGAGTCCCAATCAACCGCTTTTGCGCAAGTTGCTGTTAGAAGCCCCGGGTACGTATCATCACAGCGTGATGGTCGCGAACCTCGCGGAAGCAGCGGCAGATGCCGTTGGTGCCGATACCCTGATTACGCGTGTTGGATCGTATTACCATGATATTGGAAAAACAAAACGACCCCGTTATTTTGTAGAAAATCAAATGGGTGGTGTGAATCCGCATGATCAGCTCACGCCCCAAATGAGTAAACAAATCATCATTGATCATGTCATAGATGGGGTCAAAATGCTTAAAGAAAAACATATGCCGCGTGCGATCATAGAAATTGCTGAGCAGCACCATGGGACGACTTTGATTAAATATTTTTATCACAAAGCCAAAGAGGAAGCGGCCAAAAAAGATGTGCCGCCGCCTAAAGAAACAGACTATCGTTATCCGGGACCGATTCCCCAATCAAAAGAGGCGGCCATCGTTATGATAGCGGATACGGTTGAGGCGACACTTCGTTCAATGTCTAAGCCGACGATGGATGATGTCACGACGCTTGTCGATGAGACAATTCGTGATAAAATTGAAGATGGACAGTTTGCTGATGTGGATCTGACCATGCGTGATTTCCAATTGATTCGTGAAGCGATTTTGCAGACCCTCGCCGGAACGTTTCATTCCCGCATCGAATATCCCAAAGAAGGGATTAAA
>JAVERJ010000215.1:0-3857 GCA_034007185.1 Candidatus Carbonibacillus sp.
ATGATGAGATCGCCATCGACGGTTAGCATTGTTCCTGATGATAAACGCACGTTTTGGACACGAAGTCCATGACTGTAGGCAGCTTGTTCAGAGCGCAGAAGATGGATATCCAACAGTCGTTTGCAATTGCCGTTTTTATCGTATTCGCAAAGCGGCTCAGTGTTTAAGCTGTTTTTGTTGAGATATGCACGCAAGACGTTGTCTTCAATCGGAATGCGATCAAACGAAATGTGTTTCTTTTGTAAGCTCGGCGGCGTATCAAAAGCTAGGCTCAGGCAATCTTCTCGTAAGGCATAGGTATTTGGATTTATCCTACAAGCTTGGTTAAGGGGTGGCCTCACAGGCGGTGATAGTTGAAAGCTGGAAAGGGTCGTCGTAAGCGTGCCATATATCGATGGTTTTTGATCGTTTGTATATGCGATCTGTATGGTTCCGGTATTTTGATCGTTTGCGCCTAGCGGGCCGACATAGACCTGACCATCGATCACCACATCGTTTTTAATCGTCAGTCCAGAGGCAGCAATGGTGTAAAATAAGGGACGCGTTGCAAGTGAAAAGAGATAGGTGCGCGTAAGGCGCCTTTCTGAAGGGTGCGCGTCTATTCCCTCGCTGGTCAATGTCATCAAAATCGAACGCCCTTCTTGAGAAGCTTGCCATTGTGGCGGTTGAAATGTGAAGGGCGCACCTGCGGGGAGATGATCCGGAGCGATGATTGCGTCGATCAAAGTGGTTAATGCATTTTTTATATCATCGGCATCTGCATCGGAGGGAAGCGTCGTGTGGGAGTTGGAAAGTGCGCGGAGCAATTGGTCTTCGAAATATATAAGACCATCTAAAGCGTGATGTTGAGCTGCATGGAGTTTTTCGGTTTTGACGGTTAAGGTAAAAGACGTCTGTGTCATACGAAACACGACAATCATCATAAGCGACATAAGGAACAAGATCAAAAATACAAGGGGTAAAGCGAAACCGTTTTGATCATTGTCGTATAAGCGGGACGTGTTCATCTCGTTCCCCTTTCGTTCTTAAGCGTTGCGCTGGTCAACGCGTGAGCGGATACAGGTAGCCCCTTTGAACTTTGTGCGCACATTGCAATGTTACAAGAAGGGACGCACCGTCATTTTGGAAAGGCTTAGCGGGTAGGTCAGGGACTTGGCAGATCGTTAACGGAAACGGATGCGTACATCCCTCAGGTAATGTGGCTGAAACCTGCTCGTTCAAAACAGGGAGGAGGTCTTCATGTTCCCAAGCGCAAAGAAGCGCCGACGTGTGAGTCGATGAAGCAGTATCGGCCGGCACGAGACGCACATGCGTGGCTTGTCCGTTGGCATCTGTCATATCAAAGCCGAGCCCATCGTCGGTTGCCGTCATTTGTATAGCTGTCTGGGTTAGACGCTTTAACCAGAGTAACGTGCGTTCAAACTCTTCACTTGACTTTGTTTTGGACGTTAGGGACTCAACAGTATGTTGACCGGAATATAAGAAAGTAAAGGCAAAAAAACTGATGACACTGACCAGTAAAAAAGCGGCGAGGAGTTCAACAAGCGTAAATCCTTTCATGGCGATAAGCCTCCTACCAGACCATCGATGATGACCGGATTGCGTTCATGATCTCCGATCAGAAAGGCAAGATGATAGAGTGGAGATGGGTGCACCGTTCCGTTAGAAGGGGCGATCGGTTCGAGCCAATAACAAGCGGTGATCGATGTATGGTTGTCATCAAGAACGGTTAAGAGGGAAGGTGGGAGATAAGTCCTAAGAGCTTCCCAATCTTCTGCGGTGAGTGGAACAAAAACAACGCCTTTCGATTGAGGAAGGGGGTCATAAGGTAGACGATTCAGTTCAGTGGGTGAAAGGAGCGATTGAAGTCTTAGGCATGCGTTGTCTTGATCGGGTGTCTGTTCTGGTCTGGGTGGCATAGAGGGGGTGTTCGCTATGAATTGACGAGCAAAAGGGCTTTTGGACACAATAACAAGCAAAGGGTCATTATCACGAATCGTTTCATCATCGGCTAGCGCTCGTCCGGCCATTAAAAGCGCTTCGCCAATGGTTCGCATATCGCGCCAGTCTTCGGTTTTTTGATGAACCAAAAAGGAAAAACCCAAGGCTTGATAGAACCATAGACTGATAAGTCCAAGTAGAAACAGGCTGGCCAAGACTTCTACCAGCGTCAGACCATAAACGTTTGGATCATGTTTACAAGACTGAGATATACATTTGATCGCGATCACCCTTTCTAACTAAAAAGACAACATATGTTATACTTGCATGATGACAGATGTGTGGATAATGATGACAATAGGAATGATTTACTATATAATACTCTTAGAAATCATGCATCGCAACTCATAGGGATAAAGGTATATGATGTTCAACGAGAAAATGGACAAAGATGTAAAACATGAAAAAGCGTCGCTTGAATGAGAAGAAGATAAGAAGAAGTAGAAAGCGATGTTTTTAAGGGGGGTAACCATGGCTACACAGCGCCGTTTACGTTTGGGCGATTTGCTTATACAAAGTGGTGCCATTACCCCGAACATGCTAGAAGAAGCTCTCCAAGAACAAAAACGAACCAAAGAGCGACTCGGAGATATTTTACTCCGCCTTGGCTTGATTCGAGAGGACGTGTTATTTAACGTCTTGTCTACACAATTGGGGATCGAACGTATTCGCGGTGAGGACGTGCCAAGCGCACCCGAATTATTGCAAATCATATCTGAATCATTGGCCAAAAAGTATCGCGTCTTACCTGTTCGTCGAGATGGGCAAAACTTGACGGTGGCCATGGTAGATCCACTGGACTATTATACACTTGATGATTTGGAATTGTTAACGGGCTACAGCATTCAACCTGTTCTCATCAGCCGTGAAGACTATCACGTGTCACTTGCGCGTATGTATCGTCAAAGCGGTGCATGGAGTGAGGAAAGTAGATTAGAAGAGACAGACGAACCATCGGATGCAGCACTGATCGATTCTCCGGTCGCGCGATACGTACAGGAGATGTTGGAACGTGCTGTACGCCTAAAAGCCAGTGATGTGCATCTGGATCCGCAAGCCATGGATACAGAACTACGCTTTCGTTTAGACGGGAAGCTGCGTTCTGAAGGCAGGATCTCAAAAAGCCTGTATCGATCCGTCGTAACACGGCTAAAAATTTTGTCAGCGCTCGATATTGCAGAGTATCGCAGACCACAAGACGGTCGATTTCGAATGCATATCGATGGGCGGGAGATCGATGTTCGTGTCTCTATACTTCCGACCATCCATGGGGAAAAAGCTGTCTTACGTCTCTTGGATCGCCGAGGTATGTTGTTGTCACTGAGCGAATTAGATTTTTCCCTTGAGCATATGGAACGCTTGCAGACCATCCTCTCCCGTCCCTTTGGCATTATATTGGTGACTGGGCCGACGGGGAGTGGCAAAACGACGACGCTTTATGCCATGCTTAAGAAAAAACAAGATGAGACAGTGAACATTGTCACCATCGAAGATCCGGTTGAATACGAGCTCGCGGGTATCAATCAAGTGAATGTGCAGCCGCAGGCCGGTCTCACCTTTGCTTCAGGGCTACGCGCTATATTAAGGCAAGACCCTAACATCATTATGGTCGGCGAGATTCGCGATTTGGAGACGGCAGAGATTGCTATTCGCGCTGCGCTTACAGGTCATCTCGTTCTGTCTACACTTCATACGAACGATGCTTTAGGTGCTGTGGATCGCTTAAAAGATATGGGGATTCCAGCGTATCTCATCGCTGCAGCGGTCAATGGTGTCATTGCTCAACGTCTTGTGCGCCGTATTTGCTCACAATGTCGCACGTCGTATGTGCCTACGGAAGAGGAACGACTGATTTT
>JAVERJ010000216.1:0-3830 GCA_034007185.1 Candidatus Carbonibacillus sp.
TGCCACAAAATCTCCCAATGTTAACGCGGTTTGCGAAGGTCAAACATTAACATTAAGCGATCTTACCGACAATGGTGGCGGAACAGGAAACTGCGAAATTGAATATCGTCACAGTACGGACAATGGCGTTACTTGGACTGTTTGGAGCACGACCCCTTCCAGTTTTGCGGCAGTAGCCAGCGATACGAATTTAATAGAAATTAGAAAAACTTGCGATGGTGAAAACTGCGGAAGTTCTGCAAGTTCGCAATACTTTTGGGAAGTTGACCCTATAGCCGAAATTTTGGAACAACCCATTTCAGGCGATGTTTGTCGTGGTGGTGATTTCACCTTAGATATCGATGTAAATGGAGACCATCTCTTATATCAATGGGAAATCTCTTATGATAATATTTTATGGAATAATATAGATGGAGAAATCAATACTGAACTATCTTTAACGAATATTCAAACAACAGCCTATTATCGGTGCAAAATAGGATATTCCGTTCCCTCAGCATGCAATGAATTCACATCAGATGTCGCCTCAGTGGTTGTCAACCACCCTATCCCTATGGTTATCAATGCTTTGCCAGACGTTGTATGCGATGGAGGAAATGCAAATATTGAAGTTTCATTTCCACCTATATTTATCGCATCTTTATATGAATGGCAAGATTCAACAGAGACTACTGGAAATTGGCAAACAATTATTGGTGAAACTAGTCAAACATTAGTAACGAGCTCATTATCAGAAACCAATTTTTACAGATGTATTGTTACATGGTCGGCACCTTCGGGCTGTAATTCAGACACCACAGAAATTCAAAAAATCGAGATCCAACCTGACATCATTATCACTGAAAATCCAAATTCCACCGTAATTTGTGAAGGAGGCACACATACCATGACTATCAGTGCCGAAAATGGTATTGAACCTCTTTTTTATCGTTGGCAATCATCCATCAATGAGTCCACTTGGAATAATATAAATGGAGCCTTAAACAGCGAATATACGACAACTTCATTATCTCAAACAAAATATTATCGCTGTATTGTATATTCTCCTGTTTCAGGATGCGAAAATGATACCTCAACAACAGCTACCGTTACTGTTCAACCCAGTGTTACATTTACAACGCAAGTTACTGACACTTCATACCTTTGCAGTGGCGGAGAAATTATTTTAAACACCCTTGCCGAAGGAGGAATTGGCATCATTTCTTATCAATGGCAAAAAAACAATGGAACAAATTGGGTGAACTTATCTGGCGAAAACAATACATCGCTAACAATCAACAATATCACTGAAAACTCTCAGTATCGATGTCTAGCATGGGGCGAAACTGGTAACAACTGCGATACGGCTATATCAAATACTGCATTTCTGATTTATCAGGATGAAATGGGAATCATCATTCAACCAGACACTTCTTATGTTTGTGACCAAGGAAATGTAATATTAAGCATTGATATTCCAACTGGAAGCAGTCCTCTATCCCACCAATGGCAAATTTATAATAATCCAAATTGGGAAGACATTATTGGGGGAAATTCGGAAACTATAAATATTTCAAATATTAGTGGTGATAATATTTATCGCTGTATTATTGATTGGAATAGCTTAACGCAATGTGCTCAATCGATTTCAAATGAAGCCAATATTTTCATACTTGACCAATCAGAAATATTAGCAAACTCCATTCCCTCTGTAGTTCAGATATGTAACGAGGGCAATTTTATTATTGAATGCACCGTGGATCCTAGCATCCCAATCCAATCTTATCAATGGCAACATTCACCAAACGATATTGATTGGACAAACATTAACGATGAAATAACTTCCATTTATTCTACCGATACTCTTACAGAAAGTGCCTATTTTAGAGCGATTGTTATACCAGGCAGTTCAACAAATTGTTTTAGTATTGTTTCTGAGTCAACCTATGTAGAAATCATTCCGGAGATAAATCAAACAAATATTACGCCTGACCAAATTATTTGTAGGAACTCTTCCTACACTTTAGAAATTACTACAATTGGTGGGGTTGCTCCTCTGCAATATCAATGGCAAAATTCTACTGACAACGTCTCTTGGAATGACATAAGCGGAACAAATAATTCAATTTTTGTAGCAAGCAACATCACCGATCAAACATTTTTCCGAAGTATTGTCAAATCAAATGCCAGCGGTTGCGACAGTTTAATTTCCAGCACTATTGAAATCAATACTGAAAATCCTATTTCAATTGATATTCAACCCAATAACAAGCGAATCTGTTCTGGAGGAAGCAGCAGTATTTCTGTTTCAGCTTCGGGTGGTATTGGAAACCATGAATATCAATGGCAGAGTTCTACAAATATGACAGATTGGGTGGATATTTCGGGAGAGATCACCAACACATTAAACATTACAAACGCTATAAACGGAATATATTATTACCGCTGTATCGTCAGCGATGATGCCATAAACGCTTGTTTATCTGAAACTTCCAGCATTTCAACGGTCGAAGTTGTGAATTATCCAACCATAAGTATTAATCCAAGCATGACAAGCATTTGTGATGGTGGAGAGATGTATATTGAAACGATTAATAATTCAGGTTTCACCGCAAATACTTACCAATGGCAACAATCGACAGATAGCACAAATTGGACCAACATTACAGATGAAGTAAACTCCGATTATACAACTTTAGCATTAAGTCAACATCATTGGTATCGTACAGAAATTTCATGGGATACCAACCATTCATGTAATAATTCATATTCAGAAATTAGTAAAATATACGTCGTTGATGATGTTCAAATCACAACTCAGCCAAGCCCTTCAAGCAACAATTTATGTATTGGGGATTCTGAACAAATTAGCATTACTACAGATGGGGGCGTCAATGTAAGCTATCAATGGGAGGTCTCCGAAAGTTTATCAAGTTGGGACATTATCACCGGAGAAAACTCAAACCAATTCAATATTCCAAGCGATATAAGCGGTACATTTTATTATCGTTGTATCGTCAACACAAACGGCTCTGGATGCACTTCATCTATAACTTCAGATTCTGTAATAAGAATCATTAATCCATCTATAGAAATTACAAATCAACCCACAGCTCAAACAATTTGCAACGGAGGCACTGCTAATTTAAGCATCGAACATTCAAATGGAAACGGTAATTCATTTTCATACAGTTGGGAAGTTTCCAATGATGGATCCACCAATTGGACAGAAGTTAACACAAGCCAAAACTTCACAACCGCTGTTTTAACTTCTACAAAATATTATCGCTGTATCATTTCACAAACGGACAATAGTTGCGGAAGCGTAACGAGTAATGTTGCTATGATAGAAGTCGTTCCAGATCCAAATATTAGTCAACAACCTCAAGCGATGGTCTCCGTTTGCCAACAAGAGTTCCAAGCTTTAAGTGTAGGAATCAGCAACGGAACTGGTACTATTTCATATCAATGGCAATCATCATCCACATCAGGCAGTGGATTTTCCAATATTGACACAGCCACAAACGCCACTTTCTATCCATCCACAGCGGATGTGAGCACAACTTACTATCGGTGGGTTCTAAAAATTCGTTTTTCTGACTTTTTCAAACACAAATAGAACCCAATTAAATCTGTGTTGAAAAAGTAACACAATATTACAAATATTTTTTCAATTTTAGCTCATCAAATCCATTTTTTTTTATTTATTCGCAACTAACTAACTAACTAACTAACTAACTAACTAACTAACTAACTAACTAACTAACTAACAGTGTGTTATGACCTGAACAGATTCAACCTTTGGACTTGTTCAAACCTAAAAAGATTGTATGTAAGGTTTATCAACCCTA
>JAVERJ010000217.1:0-3826 GCA_034007185.1 Candidatus Carbonibacillus sp.
TGGATTATTTTATCAAGCGCTGGTTAACTATCAGTTGACAGAAAACTTCGATGAACGCATTTTACAACCCGGAAAGATCGATCGACGCGTCCTTGCGTATATGCGTTCAGCTGTAAAATAAACTTTCTTAGGTGGTGCCCATGAATTATTTTTCTTATCCTTATCCTTCGAGACGCACGGTTGTGATGGCGCGAAACGGGATGGTCGCCACTTCTCAACCGTTGGCTGCACAAGTCGGCATCGAAATTCTGCAAAAGGGTGGGAATGCCATCGATGCGGCTATTGCCACCGCAGCGGCACTGACGGTTTTGGAGCCGACTTCCAATGGCATAGGTGGCGATGCTTTTGCGATTGTGTATCATCATGGAGCGCTTTATGGTCTGAATGCTTCGGGTCCGGCGCCAGAGGCATTAACACTTGAGACGTTACAAGCATATTTAAAGCGTTATGGATTAGCGGAAATGCCTGCGGTTGGTTGGCCGGCGATCACCGTCCCTGGCGCCCCGTTAGCCTGGGCAGCACTTGTCCAGCGTTTTGGACGACTCTCCCTGCGTGCGGTGTTAGAGCCGGCAATACGATATGCGGAAGAAGGTTTTCCGGTTTCACCGCGTGTTAGTTATGACTGGGCACGTGCTGTGAAACATTATGAAAAGGCGCGAACGCTTCCCCATATACAAGATAAACCGGAGGTGCTGCAGGCTTGGTTTGATACTTTCACTGTCGATGGCCGTGCCCCGCTGGCTGGAGAGTGGATCCGTTTTCCCTATCATGCTAAGACGCTTCAAGCGATTGGTGAAACGGAAGGGCGAGCTTTTTATGAAGGTGATCTTGCCCAGGCCATTGAGGCGGAAAGTATCAAGTACGAAGGTTGGTTGCGTGGAGATGACCTCAAACAGTTTGCAGTAGAATGGGTTGATCCGCTTCGAATCCATTATCGCGGCTATGATGTGTTAGAACTTCCGCCCAATGGTCACGGATTGGTGGCACTGATGGCATTGGGGATGCTCGCCAATGGAACGTGGTCCGAACGCGAAACGGTGCATACGTATCATAGCGCGATTGAAGCGATCAAATTGGCTTATGCGGATGCTCGGGCGCACTTAGCCGACATAGAGCATATGCGTTACAAACCTCAAGATTTTTTACATCCTGATTATCTTCGTGAGCGGTATGCGTTGATCGGTGTGGGCGCGCAAATAAGAGACAGTGGTCGTCCGAGTGCTGGCGGTACAGTTTATTTGGCGACGGCTGATGGCGAAGGGAATATGGTTTCCTATATTCAAAGCAACTACATGGGTTTTGGGTCGGGCGTCGTCATTCCGCGTACGGGGATCGCGCTTCATAATCGTGGACATAATTTTTCGCTCGAAGAAGGTCATCCCAACGTGCTGGCGCCGCGCAAAAGACCGTATCACACGATCATTCCCGGGTTTTTAATGAAAGCGGGCAAAGCGGTCGGACCGTTTGGGGTCATGGGCGGTTTTATGCAACCGCAGGGACACGTGCAAGTTGTGATGAATATGGTCGATTTTGCTTTAAACCCTCAAGCGGCCCTCGATGCACCGCGCTGGCAGTGGCTACATGGACATAAGGTGGCGCTGGAATACGGTGTGCCACGTTCTGTGATTGAAGGCTTGATGGAACGTGGACATGACGTGCACATTGAAATGGAAAGCGGCTCTTTTGGGCGCGGTCAAATCATCGTGCGGGATCCGTCTGGGACATTGATCGGAGGCAGTGAACCGCGAGCAGATGGCGGGGTGGCTGCATGGTGAGTTATGTAACATGCGAAGCTGAAATACATGTACACATTTGAATCTTTGCGCAAACCTTCGAACGTGTATGTAGTCACAGCATCGATTGACTTAAAGGTTTAAAATGTTCGCCGCTTGATCGTACAAGGATACATCGATCAATACGGTTAAGGCGATGTCCCGACCGACTTCCGAGACATGACCATCAGCCATACCACTGGCCATCACATGGGATGAGAGCATACGTGCTGTGTCAGGAAGCGGTTGATTAGAGGATAAGGTCAGATCGGCGAGACTTTGTATGTGCCCGCTGAGCGTATGGCGAGAAGTCGATGCGTCTTGCGAAAGTTGATCGATGCGACGCACATCAACGATCGCGTCTTTCGATAACGCTTGAATGGCTTTCGCTTTACGCCAAGCTTCTTCTTCCGTATGGAAATAAGTAGTGATCAGACGTTGTTTTGGATGATCCATGGATCTGCTCCTTTCAAGGTTTTTTGAATGAACGCCTATATGTTTTGTTATGTGTAGTATTGTTCATAGTCTCTGTGTTTCATACGCTGTGATCATGATGGTATGGATGATGTGTTAAGGAAATAAACGATGTTTTTTATATTGTTAACTTGGAAATAAATCATATGATATGATTTTTGAATTTATTATGAACAATGTCATAGAATGCTTGTTTACAAAGAGCGAAAGACTTAACCTATATGTAGTGGTATTTACAAAAAACATGACTACATATAGGAGGATGAAGGTATGCTTGATCAAGTTCCTAACACACCACGGACAAACGCTTTAAGCGTGACGGCCCGGCAACTGATTGACAATTTTTTAGGTGAAAAAGATTGGCGTGTGCGAGAAAACAGCAATATGCAATACTCTTTGCAAGGGCTCAACAATTATGTCGCAAGCGAACTCACGACGCATTACTGGCTGGATCAAGTATACACTTCGGAGATTCGGGATGCACACAGGCGCGGAGATATACACATTCATGATCTCGGCAGTTTATCGGTGTACTGCATGGGGTGGGATTTGGAGGATCTCTTGTTGACTGGGTTTACCGGTGTCCCGGGAAAGGTGACAAGCCGTCCAGCGAAGCATTTTCGTACGGCGCTTTTGCAAATTGTTAATTTTTTCTACACATTGCAAGGTGAAGCGGCCGGGGCACAGGCTTTTTCGAATTTCGACACGTTGCTGGCACCGTTCATTGCTTATGATGCATTGACGTATGACGAAGTCAAGCAAGCCATGCAAGAATTTATTTATAACTTAAACGTACCAACACGGGTCGGTTTTCAGACACCTTTTACCAACCTTACCTTGGATCTCGTTGTGCCAGAGATGTACCAGCATGAACGGGTGATCATCGGCGGTGAACGCAAGGCACGGACATACGGAGAATTTCAGCGAGAGATGGACATGTTGAATAGGGCGTTTGCTGAAGTGATGCTAGAAGGCGATGCGTCCGGCCGTATTTTTACCTTTCCTATTCCTACGTACAATATCACGCCTGATTTCCCCTGGGATAACCCGGTTGTAGAAAAAGTCATGGAAATGACGGCGCGCTACGGTATTCCGTATTTTAGCAACTTTATAAACACGGATATGCATCCAGAAGATGCACGCAGTATGTGCTGTCGTCTGCGCCTCGACAACCGGGAACTTAGGAAACGCGGAGGCGGTTTGTTCGGAGCCAACCCTCTGACCGGTTCTGTCGGCGTGGTGACGATCAACCTGCCGCGGATCGGTTATACGTCTGCCACGGAAGAAGATTTTTTTAAGACGTTGGGACGGCTGATGGATATCGCTAAAGAGAGTCTGGAACTAAAGCGACAAGCCATCGAACGATGGGCAGAAGAGGGGTTATATCCGTATACAAAATTTTATTTGCGGCATTTTGCACCGAAAAAGGCTGAGCCGTTTTCTATATCCTTGGAGAGTCCGGGTACTGTTGTTGTGTCGGAGTCTTACGAACAGGGCTATTTCCGGAATCATTTCAGTACGATCGGACTTATCGGCATGCATGAAGCGCTTATGAATTTTCGCGGCTGGAGGCTCAGTGA
>JAVERJ010000218.1:0-3783 GCA_034007185.1 Candidatus Carbonibacillus sp.
GATCTTGTTTTTTTGTGTCGATGATTTCACAAACAATTTGTTTAATTGATTCATCTACACTTTTTAAAAGTTTTGTAGGTAAAGGAAAGTTATTAACATCATATACTAATATTTTAGGAAATGCTCCTTTTGTAGCTTTTGGAGATGAATTAAAATGATAAAAAGTTGCTAATTTTGAATTTAATATCCCTAATAACAGTTCAATTGAAAATCCATTATTATTATCTTTAACGATTATTACAGCAGGATCATTATATAATTCATCACTAGTAATTGAAGCAAAAATCTGCGGATTAGTTATTTCCCTAATAAGCAACCTTTTACCCACAAAATATTTTGGATTTCTAGGATTAGCAATACCATTACCATAATCAATATACTCTTTTCCATTCCAACTTATGCGATATCTTGTCACATCTTCTCCATACAACCATTTTTTATATTGATTATCTGGATTTTCAAAAAAATGATAAGCTCTATTTTTAATTATTTCTTTTGATTGTCCTCTGTATTTATCATAAGCAATTAAACCTTGACTAGTCTCAGGAAAACAATTAGAAAGAGAAGTCGAATTTACTTTAATTTTTTGAATTAATTTAAGTGTTGCAGGTGTTAATTTAAAAATTAAACTCCAATTCTGATTATTTGATTCCACGATATCTTTATCTATAGTAATTATATTTCTCCTAAAAAATGATTCAAAAGCAAGAATATTGTTAGTTTTTTTAAAAGACAATTTATTCTGTATGTCGTTTTTCTTAAATTGAAAAATAATGTTTTTAACTGTTGCATCCTCAAAAATCTGCAAATTTGTACAATCCAGTATTTCAACAATATTCCATTTATCAAATAAGTTCAACCGATATTTTTGAGCATAAACATTAAACAAAATTGTATTAGGTATAATATAACTGGAAAAACCTTTTTCTTTTAAAATACAATAACTTATTTCAATAAACCAATAATAAATTTCATAATCTGGCACTTTTCCAACATTTTGAATCAAGTAATTACGTTCATCTATTCTTAATGAAACTCCATACGGCGGATTCCCGATCACCACATCAAATCCCACAAAATCGCCATCATCGTTTAGTATTTCGGGGAATTCGAATCGCCATTCAAAAGCATTTTCGTAAATTTTATTATTTTTTATTTCTTCAATTTCGGCTTCTATTTTTTTTGTTTGTTTGGTAAGGTTTTCTACTTTTTTGTTCCAGGCTGCTTTTTCTTTTTTTGACATTTCGAAAAGGCTTTGTTGTTGTGTAAGACTAAAAAGCTCGCCCGATAATTTATTTAAGCGTTTTAATTTTGGATCGTTTAAAGAAATTTCGCTTCTAAAATCTGATTTAATATCGGTAATTAGATGTTCCATTTCTCGTTTTTGCTCTTTGTTTTGAGCATTTCGATATGTCGCTACTGCTATTCGGTAACTGTCGATTGTCCATTTACTTTTTTTAAGTGCCTTTTTTAAGTCAGAATCAATATCAAAACGACTTACCAAAGAATTTCCACATTTTATATTAATATCAATATTCGGAAGCGTTTCTAATTCGGTAGTATTTTTATAATAAGCATTTTTTAGCAGTTCTATCCACAATCGTAAACGACAAATTTTTACTGAGTTTGGGTTAATATCCACACCGAATAAACAGTTCTCAATAATTGTTTGCTTTTCGTGAAATAAAGCTTCTTGCACTCGTTGGCTTTCTTTACTATTTGGATTATACTCAAATAATTCGCCATTTTCATCTGTAATTATTAGTTCATCATTTACCACTTCTACCTGATATTCTTTTAAGCGTCTTCCGTGGCGGTCTTGCAGAATTTTTAAATCGTTTTTTACTGTAATAATTTCATTAAGTGCCGAAACTAAAAAATGCCCTGAGCCTACTGCTGGATCACAAATTTTAAGATTATTTACAATTTCGTTGGCTTCGTTTCGGTCTTCAATTTTATCATATATTGCGTTAAGATCTTTGCAATTCCAATTTTTTGTTTCGTTAAATTTCTGAACTACTGCTTTGCGAATGGTCTCACGGCACATATACATAGTTATGAAACCTGGAGTAAAAAACGAACCATCTTTATAGCCGTTTATCTTCTCAAAAATTAGCCCAAGAACCGATGCATTGATAAGCGTTTTATTTTGCTCTTGAATTTTTTCTGAACCCTCGCTACTAAAATCGTAAGAACCCAGAAACTCAAATAAATACTCAAGTGTAGTTAAGCTTCCTGTTTTCTTTTTGCCATGCTCATCTTTCAAAACCGTAGATGAAATGACAGGTAGTGGTTTATCGTCTCTAAGATTGCTAATAAAGAGAGTAACTTGCTCAATTTCAGTTGGTTCAAAAAGCGAAGAATTAAGATAAGGAACTTTCTCAAAAATTTGTTTTACATCTGGATTTCTATCATCAAATTTTTTGGCTAATACCTGAAAAAACAAAGTATTCAAATCATCATAAGATTTGATTTTATCAAAATTCAGGAAGGCATAAGATTCATCTTCTTTATGATATGTAAAAAGTTGTGCTTCTAAGAGTTTTAAAAACAAAATCCTATTTAACCAAGTAATAGAAAGCTCCAAAGCAACATTAAAAAGTCTTTCTTTGTAGGTTTTTCCAAATTGGCTGGGATTATTTAGTCGGCTAATTTTATCTAAGCTATCTAACTGAATTATAGCATCTTCTAAAATGCTTCCTGTATTTCGTTCGCCTTCTTTATTTCGTCCAATTAGTTTTTTGCCGCCTTCTTTGGTTTCTGTTAAACCTAAAATATGCAGCATCTCACTATAAAAGCGTTTGTCGAGTGTGTTGCTATCATTTACAAATGGAAGTTTCAAAAGATGTTCTGGCGATAGTAATTTAAAAAGTGCAATTAGCTTATTATCATCTGTTTTATCTTCATTTCTGAGTGGTTTTTGGTAATCTTGCAGATTAAAATAAGTAAACTCAATTTCGGTATTGATATAAGCAATAAAGGGTTCTGCAATTTCCTTATAAAAAAACTCGGTTTTAATTCCTGCCAAACGTCCAGCTTCAAAATCGTTAAATTGTTTTACTAAATTTTTATTTTGTGCAAAAAGTCGGTCAAAAGTATTTGCATCAAAAATAAACCACTCATTGATATTAGTAATGACTAAATGCTTAACTTCTAAGTTTTTGAGAGTAATTCGCTCTCGCAAATAATAAAGTACCAATTCTTGAAATGCTTTAACATTAAGTTTATCAAGCTTTTGTTGTGGTGTATCGTCAATAGCGAATGGTTTTACCATTTCAGCTCTATTGGTAAGTTTTTTAGCTTCTAAAATAACGCCAACCGAACTTTTTGCGTTATCGGCATTATGAATTACCAAATCATTACGTCCTTTTGTATTTACAAAAAAATTAGGGTCGTAATAAGTCTTTTTCAAAAAGTCAATAACAAGATTCTTATGAAACTCTTCGCTTTCGGCATCATTTATTCTATCAAGTAAGTTAATAAGTTCTGCTTTAAACTTTTCGATTTCAGTTCTATTAGGTTTTACTTTTAAAAAAGCTTTATTTAGTGCTTCTCTTGGCTTTAAGATACGTACTTCCATTTGCTAAAAAATCTATAAGATGCTTATTAGTGTTTACAAATATACAATTATTTCTTTGGATTTGATTTTATTGGTAAAAAAATGAAATAAACATTATTGCAGCACTGTAGCTAGGATTATTCGATTGTTGGATTGTTCAGTGTTTTGTATTTGTAGGTAGTAGTAGTAAGTTTACAGAAAATTGCGAACTGAGAACTGCGAAA
>JAVERJ010000219.1:0-3776 GCA_034007185.1 Candidatus Carbonibacillus sp.
GGGCGAAGATTCCGCTTCATTTACATAGGCCCGAAGCTCATCGCGATAATCGGGATGGGCGAGATCGATGATGCGTCGGGAACGCTCTCCCGGGGACAGACCGCGCAAATCGGCATAACCGTATTCCGTGACGACGACATCGACGTCATGTTCGGTATGATCGACATGCGAGACAAAAGGAACAATCCGCGAGATGCGGTCATGCTTGGCCGTTGATTTTGTGACGAAGATACTGATCCGCGCATTTCTAGCAAAATCACCGGAGCCCCCGATACCGTTCATCATGTGCGTACCGAACTGGTGTGTAGAGTTCACATTGCCATAAAGGTCGATCTCCATGGCGGCATTGATCGATATATTGCCCAGACGACGGATGATCTCCGGATGGTTGGATATTTCTTGCGGTCTTAAGATCAGGCGATCACGGTAACGGTCCAAATTGCGCCATGCTTCTTTCATTTTTTCTTCAGTGAGGGTTATGGCAGAAGCCGAAGCAAAAGAGACCGTTCCTGCTTCTAGGAGGTCGAACATGGCATCTTGGAGCACTTCAGAGTATACAGTGAGATTTCTAAATTCAGAACCTTTTAGTCCGTATAAAACGGCGTTGGCGATCGAACCGATGCCGGCTTGAAGCGGAGCCAAGTGTTGATCCAGCCGTCCGGTGCGAACCTCTTGGCGAAGAAAATTCAAAATATGCTGAGCCATCTGTTCTGTAGCGGCATCTGGCGGGGTAATCGGTGAAGGAGAATCGAGTATATCGGTAAACACGACAGCTATGATTTTGTTAGGATCGACCTGAATACCGAATGTTCCAATTCGGTCATGTGGATGCATAAGGGGTATCGGTCCGCGACCGGGTCTTTTGTGCGGTTCGTAAATATCGTGCAGACCATATAGAGCGCCGGGTTGTGCAGCATTGATCTCAACGATGATTTTTTCAGCATGTGTGGCGATGACGGAGGAGTTGCCGACCGACGTCGTGGGAATCATCAGACCATCTGGCGTGATGGTTAATGCTTCGATGATCGCGATGTCGATCGGGGGTAAAATACCGTCTCGTATCCATTCAGCCGTATGTGAAAGGTGCTGATCGATATAGTGGATCGTTCGCCGGTTGATCTTGTCGCGCATGACGGGATCGGCTTGATAAGGTATCCGTTTAAAGATGAGATCATGTTCAGCGAGTACGCGGTCAATATCAGAGCCCAGTGAAGCGCCAGTAATGAGATTTATTTTAAACGATTCATTTTTACGAAGGGCACTGAGAGCCAGTGGCACGGCTTTGGGTTCGCCAGCCCGGGTAAACCCACTCATCCCGATGGTCATGCCATCTTGAATGTATTGGGCAGCATCTGCGGCGCTCATCGTTCGACTCTTTGAAATACTTTTAGGTATAAGCGCTTTCAATTCTTGTTCCATGATCACGGTTTATCCCTCCTGTTTTTTAAAAAAGCATAACAGAGGGAAAAACACTAGACGATCGTTTTGGTACGAATGGGAAAAAAATGATCATGAAACGACATGATGGTGCATAGAGTGGTTGATTTAAAAATCGAATTGCGTTCGTAAGATGTGCGCGTATTGCCGGCTGCTGTTTAAACGGCTGCCATCGGACATTTCAATCAAAAGTGTACCATTCGGATAAGGATGCAAGGCGAGAATATGCGCAATGTTGACGACGATTTTACGATGCACACGTATGAATTGTCTGGGATCAAGGTGTGTTTGAAGAAGCGTTGATAGGTTTTGACGATGATAACCGGTGAAGCGTTCTGTAACGACTTTTGTTTTTCGACCTTCCGTTGTTAAATAAAGAACCGTAGACAAAGGACTGAGACGGAAAGCCCGGCCATCCCAGATGGCCAGATGGTCCGATGCGGCGGTGTGTGCAAACGGTGGCTGCTGGTCACTGTATCCAACGTGTAAAGTGATGCTCGGGAAAATGAGTGTGACAGCTATTTTCCCAAACGTCGGGTGCGTCACAGGTGTAGCCAATCCTGCATAAGGCACACCGAATAAAGCCTCATCCCGTTCATCCATGACTTCCCGGCCTTCACGCAAGGCGACATCAGATAAAGAAAAAGGTTTGAGGGGGTCGCCCGGGCGAATACCGAGATCGATCAACGGGCTTTTTCGATAATACAGGTATTGTTTTTCATCGGCAATCACCAGCGCTGGGGGAAGAGCCGATGCTTCTTTTGAGGTATGCAAGGCTTTTGAGGCTTTTGAGGGCTGATGTGGGGAAAGCATCGAACGTTGCATCACAGGCGCCTCCTCATTGAACGTCGTTTGGTGATTTGAGTGTATGATCCACGACGCGGAATACGGATGAATCCTGATAAAAATTCTATTGTTGGTCTCTTACTCTAAGTATATCACATGAAACGGAGCGTTTATATTTTAGCGATTTTTTACGTTTTGCTTGCAACTTTTTATGCGCTGGTACGTTATGTATTCAGGATGATGTAAAAGATGAAACATATGAACCTGTCTTAACAAAGATTTAACACGATCGACGCTACAATACAGGAAAGAAAGATTTATAATAGGCGTAGAAATCATAAGCTTAAAAAAATTATTCATCAATCGAGGATGGATCGTTGAATGTCTGATGCTCAATCAAATGCTCGATCTGGTCTGTCACCCGACGCTAACCGATCAGAACATCAAACCGATATCCAGTCTGACATGCAGTCTGATCAGCTATCTGACCATCGCGCCGCCGCTCAGAAAGATGTGTGGCCGATCGTAGTACGGGATCTCACGCAAATCTTTGATTCACCTGCGGGGCGCGTGACGCTTTTTGAAAACGTCTCATGGATCGTGCCGCCCGGTACCCTTGTCATGTTACGGGGAAAATCCGGAACTGGGAAAACGACACTTTTAAACATATTAAGCGGTCTGTCATCTCCTACGCATGGAGAGGTGCGCTATGGCGAAATGAATCTTCTTAAACTAAACGACAAACAAAGGACGCTCTTTCGGCGCCGCGCTATGGGCATCGTCTTTCAAGCGCATCCCCTCGTTCCAACGATGACCGCCTATGAAAATATCATACTCACATTGAAACTTGCCCAAGTGCCGCGCAAGGAATGGGATGCGCGTGTGCGGTCTGTCCTCGCCATGGTCGAGATGGAACGACGTGCGCATCACCTGCCTACCGAACTATCCGGGGGTGAAGAACAACGCATTGCGTTGGCGCGCGCGCTCGTTCATCACCCGTCTTATTTATTTGCCGATGAGCCAACGGCAGAGCTCGACCATACGCGGTCTATTCGTTTTATGGAACGGTTACGTCAGTTTCAGGCGCGCCACGGTTCGACCATTATCATGACCACACACGATCCCGAACTATTGACATTTGCCGATCAAATCTACGAACTTGGTCAAGCCAGCCTACGCTTAAGCGTTCCTACATAGTCGCCCCGGTCTTTTAATTCTTTTAATATTCATCGCACGTGACGCGTCACAAAACATGAACAAGAAAGGATCGGACAGTACAAACCATGGTAAAAACCATTCGAAATGTCACATGGTCCCTTCTTTTACTGATAATGGTTACGGCTTGCTCGATTGTAACGTCTGAACCGACAGAAGAGACCTTACCTGACATCACCCCACCGAAGATTGCCAAAAAGCCAGAGATGACCGTGACACGCGGTAAAATCGCAATTACGGCCCGTGGTCAGGGGATGGTGATCTCTGAGAAAGAGGAAACCCTCTTTTTTGATTTTGGCGATGACACAGGCGGAGCTGAGACGGCCATTCGCGTCAAA
>JAVERJ010000220.1:0-3774 GCA_034007185.1 Candidatus Carbonibacillus sp.
TAAAAGAGCGATTTGCTGTTTACATATTGATGACAATATTGACCAATACAGATATAAAAACATTCATTGAAACTTCTTCTAAAAAAAGTGTTTATGATATTGAATAAATACTTATCTTTACCAAATATATCTAAATTATGGTTCTCTAAATTATGGTTCTCTAAGTAGACTAATGAAGTTCATTTCAGGATAGATCCCAGTACATGTTGACATAAAAATGCAAAAATAATATACTAATTGTGTGATTTTTTTCTTAAAACAACGTTTATGATCTTTAAGAACAATAACGAATGACTTTCAGTTCGGAGGCGTGTGCCCATAAAGGAGGAAGCGTTCATGTTGAAAGAAGCATGGCGTAGTATTTGGGCACCGTGGAGGGACATTTCAACAGAAGACATTGCGGCATCTCATGATCGCTCCCAACGTGCCGGTGTGCTCTTCCCTTGTAAAGGGCCAGAAATTCAGCTTAAGCTCGAAGAACTGGCGGACGCATTTAGGGACTATGCAAGGCTTCTTGCAGTTTTTGAGAAACACGTTCCTTTTATAATGACGGCCATCGAAGAAGAGAGCGTTATATTTCTCTTAACTGATCCTGAATTGGTTGTGCTACGAATGCTGGGCAATGAAAAGATCTTGGATACATGGTATGACCGAAACAGATTCGGAGGAATCGGACAGCAAATCATTCAAAGTGTTCACAAAGAGGTAGAATGGGGGTTATGCATATGCTTCAAAGCCTGATCAAGTTGTTATCGTATATGAGTTTCTGGATTACCGTTCTTTCTTCTGCCGTATTTTGGATCACGAATTGGAAGTTTGCTCAACTCGTGATGTCTTATGCTGGTCTTTTAACTTTAATCTTAATTATTCTTTTGTATACTTTATTTTGGCGAGATCAGATGAGTTACCTGTTTGTGCTGCCCGTCTCCTTCGCCCAGCTTTTTGGAGAAGTGTGGGTCAGGTTCCGTTACCGCTTTCAATATCCGTTACCGGAGACATATAAGCAAGTCAATCGCTACTTTTTTCCCCTTGCCGGCACATGGACGGTGGTCAACGGGGGTCCAGATCCTGACACATCCCACTCCTGGGAATTGATTGGTCAGCGTTTTGCTTATGATTTTTTTATTACGGACGAAAGGGGCAAAAGCCATCGTGACGACGGCCGTCGGCTGGAGGATTATTATGCCTTCGGAGCTCCGGTGTTGGCTCCGGCGGATGGAGTCGTGGTGAAAGCCAAAGATGGCCGAAGGGATTATCCACGTCCTGGTGAGTTCGATCCGCTCGTGTGGAGTCTTGTGGGAAATTATGTAGTCATTCAACATGAGGGCGGTGAGTACAGCCTGCTGGCGCATCTTCGCCACGGCAGCGTCAGGGTGAAGCGAGGGGAACGCGTCAAGCGAGGACAGGTGGTGGGTGAAGTTGGCAACTCGGGGAATTCGAGCGAGCCTCACCTTCATTTCCAGGTTCAGGACTCGCCGCACTTCCTGCTGGCAGCCTCGCTACCGGTTCGCCTGAGCAAGTATCGCCGTCTGGTTTCGAATGGGGCGTCTGATCGGCAATCGGAGCGGGAGGAATGGGTGGAAGAAGGGTTTCTGGTGCGAGGGGAGCGCATCGTGGGGTGAACCTTGCGCATGTGGATGGAAAATTTTTGGGTTGGGGGAATGTGGATGAGTTTAGAGCTCATTGAGGTGACGAAACGATTTGGTCAGGCGACGGCCGTCGACCATTTGACGTTGACGGTTCCAGAAGGGGAGATGTTCGGATTGCTTGGGGCGAACGGAGCGGGAAAAACGACGACCTTTCGCATGATTTTAGGCCTTCTGCTCCCAACGGAAGGGGTGATCCATTGGCAAGGCGAAACAATTGATTACTCCAAAAGCCATCTGATCGGCTATTTACCGGAAGAGCGCGGGTTGTACCCGAAGCTGAAAGTGCAAGAGCAGCTTCTGTATTTAGGGCGGTTGCGCGGGATGAAAAAGACGGATATTCTTCCGGAAATCGACCGCTGGCTCGAGCGCTTCCATATCCGCGATTATGCCAACAAGCGGGTGGAGGAGCTTTCGAAAGGCAACCAGCAAAAAATACAGTTTATCGCTGCTGTGCTTCATCGACCGAAGCTATTAATCTTGGATGAGCCATTCAGCGGTCTTGATCCGGTGAACGTTGAATTGTTGAAAGAAGCGGTCCTTGATTTAAAACAAAACGGCACAACCATTGTCTTCTCGAGTCATCGGATGGAACATGTGGAAGAGCTGTGCCAACATGTCTGCATTTTGCGCCGCGGCCACGCGGTGGTGGCTGGAGCGCTGCGTGAACTAAAACGTTCGTTTGGCAAACAAATCCTTGTTATTCAAGGGGACGGGCCGTTTGAAGAATTGGAACGATTTCCTGGTGTTTTGCAGTGGAAGCAGACGGCGGAAGGGGTGCGGCTGCAAATCACCAATGAGGAGACGGCACAAGCGATACTCGGTCATATAGCAGGAAAAGTCGCGGTTCGTCTGTTTGCCTTGGAAGAACCGTCTCTGAATGATATCTTTATTGAAAAAGTAGGTGCGGCGTATGAATAAGTTTTTCATTGTGTTGGGGCATACGTATGGAACGAAGCTGAGGGCGAAAACATTTCTTGTGACAACCGTCATCATTAGCCTTTTGATCATCGGGTTGGCCAACATTCCGACGATCATCGAGTTTTTCACCGGTAATGAAAAGACACATGTCGCGGTCATTGATCGCACGGGATCGTTGTACGGTCCGCTTGAGAAGCAGGTAAGCTATGACCATATCACGTTGACGAAAATTACGGATATGGAAAACGAAGCGAAAGAAGCCGTCAAAGAAGGCAAATGGGACGGACTGCTCGTATTGTCCATGGATGCGGATGGATTGCCGGAAGCGGTGTATTATGCCAATACGATTGTGGACAATCAGACGCCTGAGGAACTGGAACGAGCGCTAAGCCAGCTGAAAACAGCGCTTTCAGCCGCTAAGCTGGGCTTGACGGATGAACAAATGGCTGAGCTTTACAAACCGGTTTCGTTCCAAAAGGTGGCATTGGAAAAAAACGCGAAGACGGAAGAGGAGTTGAACCAAGCGCGCACTCTTGTTTATGTCCTTCTTTTCGCGATGTATATATTTGTTTTGATGTATGGAGGAATGATCGCGACGGAGGTGGCGACAGAAAAATCGTCGCGCGTGATGGAAATTTTAGTGTCAAGCGTCCCGCCGGTCCAACAGCTGTTTGGTAAAGTCATCGGCGTTGCTCTTGTGAGCTTGACGCAATTTTTCGTTTTTTTCGCCGTCGCTTTCGCCGCGTTAAAAACGAGCGGGCAGGAAGTGTGGCGTTCCCTCGGATTTGACCACCTGCCGGCATCGATCGTTGTGTATGCACTCGTTTTTTTCTTGCTCGGTTACCTCTTGTATGCGGTGCTATTTGCCGTGCTCGGTTCGCTCGTCAGCCGGGTCGAAGATGTGCAGACGGCGACTATGCCGGTCATGATGTTGGTTGTCGCTGCATTTATGATCGCGATGTTTGGTTTGAATACGCCAGAGTCGGCGTTCGTGATCGGCGCCTCGTTTGTTCCCTTTTTCGCTCCGATGCTCATGTTTTTGCGCATCGGCCTCGTTTCCGTGCCGGGGTGGGAAGTGGCACTTAGTCTTATGCTTTTAGCGGCGACGATAGCCTTTCTGATCTATGTTGGCGCCAAAGTGTATCGAGGCGGTGTGCTGATGTATGGGCGAATGAACATTTTCAAGGATATCCAACGGGCCATTCAG
>JAVERJ010000221.1:0-3763 GCA_034007185.1 Candidatus Carbonibacillus sp.
CGCTTGGTTGTTTGGCCAGTCCAAAGGGCGCGATCTATGGCAAAACCCGTTGTTACCAGGCCATCTGTTCACACAAGGTTTTTTGGCCGGATCGGCTGCATTTCTCTTGCTCCATCTTGCATTTCCCCTGCCGCAACAAGCGCTCACCATCGTTGAGGTGACCTTTTGGGCAAGTCTCTTTGTCCATCTCGCCTTTATCTTAAGTGAGTGGTGGATGCCGCATATGACGATTGATGCCAAACGCGCTGCCCACCAAATGGTCTTTGGTGCATATAAAAATTACTACTGGACCGGACTGGTTGTCGGTACCCTTATTCCGCTTTTGTTTGCTTTCTTCATCCCAGGATTGGTCTGGTTTGCAGCCGTCTTAAGTTTGATAGGACTCCTTGCGTATGAACATGCCTATGTGCAAGCTGGTCAATCCGTACCATTGACTTAAAGCCAAGTTAAACTGTTTTGTGAAAACGAGAAAAAGCTATAGGAGGGACGACGATGACCGTCACTGATTTTAGACACAATCGGTTTCAACGCTTTGGGAAACTGCATTCCTTTCCGCCGCCGGAAAAATGGGATGATTGGGTAGAACTCGAAGCCAAGGCCTGGCCCAAACGCGTTGAAAGACGTTATAGGCTCATCCCAACAGTCTGTTTTAACTGCGAGGCAGCATGTGGTTTGCTTGCCTATATCGACCAAAAGACTGGAGAGATTCAAAAATTAGAAGGACATCCCCTTCATCCGGCCAGTCGGGGACGGAACTGCGCTAAGGGGCCTGCAACCATCACACAAGTTAAAAATCCCGACCGCATCTTGTACCCATTAAAACGCGTCGGTGAACGTGGCGAGGGAAAATGGGAGCGGGTAAGTTGGGATGCTGTGCTCGATGACATTGCTGGCCGCATTCGAAAAGCAATTATCGAAGGTCGTAAGGATGAGGTCGTCTACCATGTCGGGCGCGCCGGTGAAGACGGTTACACCGAACGCGTTTTAGCAACGTGGGGCGTGGATGGCCATAACTCGCATACCAATGTATGCTCCTCAGGTGCGCGGACGGGTTATACATTTTGGATGGGCATCGACCGGCCAGCACCCGATTACACCAATGCCCGTTTCATATTGATGATGAGTGCCCATTTAGAAAGCGGGCATTACTTCAACCCCAACGCTCAACGCATCATTGAAGCCAAACAAAAAGGAACAAAAATAGCAGTCATCGATACGCGGCTTTCCAATACAGCAAACAAAGCAGACTATTGGATGTCACCATGGCCGGGTACGGAGGCGGCTTTGCTTTTAGCGATGGCCAACATCATTTTACAAGAGGATCTATACAATAAAGAATTTATTAGGCGTTGGGTGAACTGGCGCACGCTGATGCAAGCAGAAGACTATTTGGCTTGGCTTGTGAAAGAAGGGCGGGTTGCAAAACTTCCTGAAGGCCGTGATTTTGAAGCATTTATACAACTTATGAAAGATATGTATGCGCCATTTACACCAGAGTGGGCAGAACAAGAAACGGGTGTTCGCAGCAAAATGATCCGTGACGTAGCTCGAGAGATCGGGCGCGCCGGCACCGCTTTTGCTTCCAATATTTGGCGGAATGCAGCGGCCGGTCATCGCGGCGGTTGGATGATTGCCCGAGCCTTGTTTTTCTTAAATGTTCTCGTTGGTGCCGTGGGGGAAAAAGGAAGTACAATCCCCAATGCTTATCTCAAGTTTGTTCCTAAACCACATACAGAAGCACACGGTAACGTAAAAGTGTGGAACGAACTTCACTATCCGAAATATTTTCCTTTGACACACTTTGAACTCAGTTATCTTCTCCCGCATCTGTTAAAAGATAGTGGAAAGCGGTTGGATGTCTATTTTACACGCGTTTTAAATCCGGTATGGACGTATCCAGACGGATTTAGTTGGATTGAAGTATTAACCGACCCCGGGAAAATTGGTCTCCATATCGCACTCACCCCGACGTGGAGTGAGACAGCGCAATATGCGGATTACGTCTTACCGATGGGGTTAGCGACCGAAAGACATGATCTCTTTAGTTTTGAAACGCATCTCGCGCAGTGGATAGGTTTTCGTCAGCCGGTATTACGCGTTCTTGCTGAACGCGAAGGGAAAAAAGTCAATTTTACGTATGAGGTCAACCCGGGTGAAGTATGGGAGGAAAATGAATTTTGGATCGAGCTTTCGTGGCGCATCGATCCGGATGGATCGCTCGGCATTCGCAAGCATTATGAATCACCGTATCGTCCTGGCGAAAAGATTACTGTGGAAGAGTATTACCGTTGGATTTTTGAAAACTCCGTTCCCGGGCTGCCTGAAGCTGCAGCCAAAGAAAATCTGACGCCCATGGAGTATATGCGTAAATACGGTGCCTTCACCATTACAGAAGACGTCTTAAAAGAACATGAAAAACCATTGCCTGAAGCATGGTTAAAAGAAGCGCGTATCGTGGATGAAGAAAGCATGAGCCACGATGAAGCAGCCGCCACACACCTGACAGAAGAGGCTAAGACGGATGATGCACAGCGTTCCACGGCCCAAACGGCATCAAATGACGATGAAATTACAAGTATTGCTGGCCTAGTACAATCGCCATCCAGTCCATATGATCCAGATGTAACCATTCCTCATGCGGAAGTCGGTGTCTGGCTGAAAACGGCCCCACCGAAAATGAATGCCCGTCCGTATTCTGGACCCTTTAAAAATGCTCGTGGAGAATTTCGCGTTGGTATTGTCGTCGACGGAAAACCAGTTGTCGGTTTTCCGACGCCAAGCGGCAAACTTGAATTTTTCTCGACCACCCTTGTGGCTTGGGGTTGGAAAGAATACGCCGTTCCGTATTATCCACTCAACCGTGAACAACGACAAAAATACATTCATATTGTCTCGCAGGTTCACCCCGATGGCATCGATCGTAACAACAATGAATTTGGTCTGCTTCCGACGTTTCGTTTGCCTACCTTAATTCACAGCCGGACCAACGGGGCAAAGTGGCTCCACGAAATCTCACACAGCAACCCGATTTGGATGAATCCAGAGGACGCAAAAAGGCTCGGGATCAAGACGGGCGATCTTGCGCAAGTCACAACGGAAATCGGTTATTTTGTTGATAAAGTCTGGGTCACCGATGGCATTCGTCCGGGGATTATCGCTGTTTCCCACCACATCGGTCGCTGGCGCTTGCATGAAGATCATGGCAGCGATCGTTGGAACTCTTCGCTTGTGCGCCTCGAAAAGCAGGGTCATACCTGGCGACTCATACGTATTAAAGGTCCGACGCCATGGAAGAGCAACGATCCTGATACCGAACGTATTTGGTGGACAGAAGGGGGCGTACATCAAAATTTAACGCTCCCAGTGCAACCTGACCCGATCAGCGGCATGATGTGCTGGCATACAAAAGTACGGGTTGATAAAGTCACCGATCCAAGCCGTTACATGGATATTGCCGTCGATACCAAAAAAGCGCATGAAGTATTTCAGCGCTGGTTATCGTATACGCGCCCAGTTGAAGCACCAGGGGCCCTGCGCCGTCCGTTTTGGTTGATGCGTCCCTTAAAACCCCATCCGAGTGCGTATCATCTACCGGGTGGCGATAACACCTAAGCGTCTTTTAAGCGGTATCTATGGTAACCTGTGTGGCGGGCTCAAGCGATGAGAAAGACGTATCTTTTAGGAAGCGTCGAGCCCGTCTCCGACACAGGCAGTCTGATCGATTGAAAATCATAGGAACGGGGTTGATGAATCGTGCGCATAC
>JAVERJ010000222.1:0-3756 GCA_034007185.1 Candidatus Carbonibacillus sp.
GTTTACTCGGTATTTCTGTCTGCGAAAGTTGAGTTATAATATTAATGTGCCTCCAGGGTATGTTGCTGAGATTATTGCTCATCCTATTTATAATGTAGTAACTTTTGACGTATGGTACGACCCCATGATCGGCAATCCTTACAAGACCGGGTCTGGCGACGCCATGAAGCCGATCGGAGTCTGCTTCGTGCAATACAGGAGTCCTGCTTAGTGGAAGGGGAGTGCAGCTGTTGACTGAAAAAATTCTGGGTGGCATATTGATTTTTGCTGGCGCCATGCTTTATGCAACAAAGTATTTGGCGGCAGCTATCTACAGTGTGAGCGCGACGGGGTTTAAAGGATCATGGGGCAATAGTGACTTTCAGGTATGGCTTTCGTACGTTGGTAATCGTCTGACGTTTCTGGCGCTTCTCTCTGCAGCGGTCGGGGCATACTTTGTGGTCTCCGCTGAATGGCGTCAACGGAAGCTCAGATAGGCGTTCACTCGATGCTACAATAAAATTTACAAGGTCGAAGGATAAACCATCATCGATATGACAAATTCATTGAAAACCATGTATCTCATCACGTTGTCCGTTGCTGCAGCACTTTTGTATACTGTACTGTCGTTTGTCATGCTTTTAGCATGCAGATTGTTGACAAAGCTCCGTTTTTTTCGGGGCTTTTGTTTTTACAAGTGATTAAACGTTAGAAAAAAGAAAATCGCCTCATCCTGCTCTCTTATTATTAAAATTAAGTCCAAAAAAAATTACCTGTTGAGGTTTTTCAACAGGCTGACGTCCTGCCGCACATGGCAGGGCGTTTTTGTTAGTTTGATCTTAATCCGTTTGATTGTGTTGTTGATGCCAAGCAGTTTGGACAGCGTCTACACTGGTTGTGTCTTCTATCGTAGAAACATCACCTATATCTCGTCCTTCCAATGTAGCCCGGAGTATACGACGCATGATTTTGCCACTGCGTGTTTTGGGCAATATGTCAACGAAGGTCAATGTGTCGATAACGGCTATGGGGCCGAGTGTTTTTTTAACCGTCGCGATCAGTTCTTGACGCAATGTCTCGGTTGGTTCATAGTCACTTTTTAAGACCACAAAGGCAGCGATGACTTCGCCACGAATAGGATCTGGTTTGCCAATGACACCAGCCTCAGCGACGGCTGGATGGGTCAGAAAAGCGGATTCGACCTCCATGATACCAAGGCGATGGCCCGCAATTTTTAAGACTTCATCTGCCCGCCCAGCAAACCAAACATAGCCATCTTCGTCAATCATCGCTGCATCTCCCGTATAATAGCGGCCGGGAATGACGTCCCAGTAAGCGCTTTTGTATCGTGCTGCATCTTGCCAAAGAGACGTCGTAAGTGTGGGAAAAGGACGTTCGATGACCAGAGTCCCCGGTGTACCGGGAGGAAGGGGTGTTCCATTTTCATCGACGACTGCGATTTCAATGCCTGGTAGCGGGACACCGGCTGAACCAGGTTTAAGTGGAACCCATCCTAATCCATAAGGATAAGCGATTACAGGGGCGCCTGTTTCTGTTTGCCACCAGTGATCGATCACTGGAACGTGACCGTTTAGGATTTCTTCACTGAACCAACGCCAAGCGGGTGGATTGAGCGCCTCACCAGCACTAAAGACGCGATCTAAGGCATCAAAGGTATAATGCTTAGCAGCGTCGCTACCGTATTTCATGAGCATACGAACAAGCGTCGGTGAAACGAAAAGCGCGTGAATACCTTGTTCATCCAGCAGACGGTAAAAAGTCTCAGGAGACGGATAATCCAGTGCGCCTTCAAAGGCAACCGTTGTTGCGCCTTTAAGGAGTGGCCCGTAGACGATAAAACTATGTCCGACGATCCAGCCGATATCCGATGTTGACCACCAGATGTCTGTTTGTTTTAGTTTGTAGACCCAATCCGCCATCGCTCGTACGCCAACTTGATAAGCACCATGTGTATGAACGACAAGCTTGGGTTTAGCAGTTGTTCCGGAAGTTGCCAGAATAAATGCAGGTTCATTTGCTTCCATCCAAGCCACTTCATCTTGAGCCATAGTATGTTGAGAGGACGATTCAGAAGGAGAAATGGTTGAACCATTGGATAAAAATGTCTCCCAATCTATAAATCGTTCATCTTCGGGCCAACGTGTCTCTTTCGCGCGTGTATGAAGGACGATGTGCTGTAACTCAGGCAGTGGATGCTGGGCATTGGACACCGCTTCCTGAACGATCGGGAGAAGTGGTACCGCGCGTCCACGGCGATACGTGATGTCCGATGCTATTAACACTTTGACGCCAGCTGCACGAAGACGCTCTTGCAATGCTTGCGCACCGAATCCGGCAAAGGTGACGATATGAATGGCGCCAATCCTCGTGACTGCGAGCATCGTCGCGATGGCCTCGGCAATGGTTGGCATATAAAGTCCGACGCGATCACCTTTTTTCACACCGAGGGCTCGTAACGCTCGGGCAATGCGCCGCACACGCTGCCATAGCTGAACATACGTATAAGAAACGACCTCACCACGTTCGTTGGCCGTTATGAGTGCTGTATGTCCACCCCAGCCTCGTTTGATGTGTACATCGAGCGCTGCATAACTTAAGTTTGTTTGAGCACCACTAAACCAACGGATGTTTTCAGAAGAAGTTTCAAGGATGGCATGGCGTGTCGGGGGGACAAACCAAAACGAGTGTTGTGCAACGTCGTACCAAAACTGTTCGTAGTTTTCTCGAGCTTTTTGCCGTAGACGAACCCACTCGGGTGGCATGTTCGTTAAAAAAGATGGTTGCATGGTCTCATCCTCCTTTTTTCAGTATGAACTGATCGAACCGATTCTCCGGGGAACTTATCCTGTATGTCCACGCATCGTATGCTCCGGCGCGTTTGAGATGTTTCTTTAATTAAAAAATTATATCATACCTGTCGATTGTTGAGGTTAAATGTGCGTGAACGGTGTGATTGGGAGAGCAAACGGTTTGATAGAAGGCGTAAGTTGTTGGTTTGCTCGTTGCCATTAAAAAAACCCTGCTTCATGCACGCATTGATTGCAGGGCGAACATTTCATATGTTGCATATGTCTATGAAGACGCATTCATCAAAAATTCATCCATCGTACCAAGGCGCATCTAACGTACAATAGGTTTATCCATCATCCAAAGAATCCACCATCATACAAAGATGTAGCTATCATACAGTGATTCATCTACAGTAATATCATGCTTCATATTACCATCTTACGGTATGCCATCTGTTTATGGTTCATCGACCGTCGCTTCAAAACCGTCTTCCAAAAGCGCGTCTTCTTCACGCACACCGTGGCCATGGCGGACCTGTTCCGCTGGGAGAGATGGATCGGTCGCTTTGTTATAGGGAAGGTCGCCTGCGGGTCTTTCTTCTTTCGTAAGGGGCAAAAAAGCATCGACCCGACCGTTTTGTTCACTCACCACGCCGCCACCCAACCCTTCATTGATCATGCGATCGATATCTAGCCAGTACTGATCTTTTCCTTCTTCGTGTATATCGTGCTCGTGGCGTGCTTTCATATCCGGATGTTGTTTTTGTGACAAGGCGCATCCCTCCTTTGTACCGTCTTATCCACCCTTGCCTACACCAACCGGATCGTAGTTACATATGATAGTCTGACTCAATGATCTTGTATTCATACACACTGTACGGCCCATCAGTGCGTAAGGAGGGGTGGGTGTCTTGAAGGATGCCAGAGAATTTTCGCACAGTATCCTCACGAAGCGCGAAAGAGAAGT
>JAVERJ010000224.1:0-3747 GCA_034007185.1 Candidatus Carbonibacillus sp.
TCATGCTTGTGAGTGATCATGCAACGCACCCCCTATCAGGCGCCTTCATCTTACCACACTTTGCTACCCTTCGCAAGTAAATTGTTTATGAACAGACTATAATTCTGAATTAGCTGCGGATTTAACGGTTTGATCGGAACGCTCCTTTTCTTTAAGCGGCGCTTTGTAACCACATACCATACATTGCTTGATGGCTTTTACCCCTTTTCCTTTTTGAACCATCCACCCACCGCATTTTGGACATGTTTCTTGAAGCGGCTTATCCCAGCTTGTAAAATCACAGTCCGGATAGCGACTGCAACCATAAAAAATACGACCTTTTTTCGTCCTCCGTTCCACGAGCTCCCCGCTGCCACACTTCGGACACGGTATGCCCAAGGCATGGACGATCGGTTTGGTGTTTTTACATTCTGGAAAACCAGAGCAAGCCAAAAATTTTCCATAACGACCCATTTTGTAGACCATGGGACGTCCGCAGACATCACAGGTCACCCCTGCATACTCGGGCGCCAATTCCACCTTTTTCATTTCTGCTTCCGCTTTGTCCAACCGCTCTGAAAAAGGACCATAAAACGTATGGAGCAAAAGACGCCAATCTTTTTCTCCTTCCTCGATCTCATCGAGTTCTTTTTCCATTTTGGCCGTAAACGAGACATCAATAATTTCTGGAAAATACTGTTCCAGCGCCTCAGTCACGACGCGTCCCAATTCTGTCGGATAAAATCGTTTCTCCTCCAAAACGACGTAACCGCGTTTTTGAATGGTCTCAAGTGTCGGCGCGTACGTCGAAGGCCGACCGATGCCCAATTCTTCTAATGTCTTGACGAGTGACGCTTCTGTATAACGCGGTGGCGGCTGTGTAAAATGTTGACGCGGTTCTAACGTTCGCAATGGCACCTCCATCTCGGGATGGAGCGGTGGTAAAAGACGATTGTTTGCATCTCCTGCATAAAAATCGCCTTCTTCTTCACTTTTTTGATCATCATGTTTCTTCTTAAGCGTTCTGTCTTCGCCGTTTTCTTCTGGGATATCTTGATAGACCTTTAAAAATCCAGGAAATTTTAACTCTGAGCCATTGGCCCGAAAAAGGGCTTCACCAGCGCGAATATCGGCACGTACGGTATCATAGACCGCTGCGTGCATCTGACTTGCAACAAAGCGCTCCCAAATAAGCGTATAAAGCCGAAATTCATCGCGGCTTAAATATGTTTTAACGGACAACGGTGTCCGAAACACAGACGTCGGACGAATCGCTTCATGGGCATCCTGTACCCCTTGCCGCTCAACACGCTTACCTTTTTTTTCATCCTCCCGGACATAATTTGCGCCAAACGTTTCTGTGATGTATTGCCGCGCTTCATTTTGAGCGACTTCGCTGATACGCGTCGAATCGGTTCGCATATACGTAATCAACCCAATCGCCCCTTCTGCACCGAGGGTTACGCCTTCATAAAGCGTTTGGGCCACACGCATCGTTTTGCTAGCACGAAAACCGAGCCGTTTTGCTGCTTCTTGCTGCAACGTACTCGTCGTAAAAGGCAGTGGCGCACGACGTTTGCGTTCTTTCTTGGTGACATGCTCCACAATAAAGGGACGCCCCCGCACATGATCCATGACCGCTTGAACGGCTTGTTCATCGGGGAGAGGTGTTTTTTCTTTACCGTACCCGTAAAATTCAGCAGTAAACGGTTCCGCTTCTCCAAGATGAGCCGTAACCGTCCAATATTCTTCCGGTACAAACTGTTCAATCTCTTGCTCGCGATCAATAATAAGCTTGACCGCCACCGACTGCACGCGTCCAGCAGAAAGCCCTTTTTTCACTTTTTTCCAGAGAATGGGACTGATTTTATAACCGACCAAACGATCGAGGATACGACGTGCTTGTTGCGCGTTGACCAGATCATAGTTGATGGGACGAGGCTTTTTAAAAGATGCTTTGATCGCCGGTTCCGTGATTTCATTAAAGACGACACGAACCGGTGCCTGAGGATCGAGTTTTAAATATTCGGCAAGATGCCAGGCAATCGCCTCCCCTTCTCGGTCAGGGTCGGCTGCTAAATACACGCGTTTAGCCTTTTTGGCCGCTTCTTTAAGTCGTTTTAAAACGTCGCCTTTTCCACGAATCGTGATGTACTCTGGCTCAAACTGAGCCTCTATATTGACACCCATCTTACTTTTAGGTAGATCCCTGACGTGTCCCATAGAAGCAAGGACTTGATACTTTTTCCCTAAATACTTGGCAATTGTCTTAGCTTTTGCCGGAGATTCAACAATAACAAGTGCTTCCGCCAAAGCTAGGCCCCCTCTCCATCCGATATACAAGACCGGATTGTCGCTGATGTTTATTATGAGCACAGAGTCATACCCTTTGTCAACTTTTTATGCAAAAGCGATGGATATTATAGATGTTCATTAAAACGCAGTCGATAACGATGACCAGGTAGTTTTTCAACCGTCCCCGCAACGACCAACGGCATGAGAATCGACAATAAGACTTCTGGAGAAAGTGCTGTTTTCATCACAAGATCATCAAAATGCACTGCTTCCTTTAAGTAGACACCCAAATCATGTGGAAGCGCGGATGCTGCTTGATCGAGAGGTGTCTGTTCGATGTGACCGCGGGCGGACGCTTTGCTCGACAATCCTTGCATGCCTTTTAACGGCATCTCACCGAGAATGTCTTGCGGATGGTGAACAAGCTTTGCCCCTTCTTGTATCAAACGATGCGGTCCAGCACTTTGCGCTGAAAAAATGGGGCCAGGTACAGCAAAGACGTCCCGCCCCTGTTCCAAGGCATGCTGAGCGGTGATCATCGAACCGCTGTTAAGATGCCCTTCTATGACGAGCACCCCCATCGAAAGGCCGCTGATCAAACGATTACGCTCAGGAAAAAGACCACGCGCCGGGCGTGTATCGAGAGGATACTCTGTAAGAACCGCCCCTTCCTGTACGATTTCCTCGTACAACGGTTCATGCGCACGTGGATAAAGGTGATCATGACTGCTCCCGAGGACAGCAACAGTCCGGCCATGAATAGAAAGTGCTGCACGATGCGCCATCGCATCGACCCCTTCCGCAAGACCGCTTACGATCGTCAAACCAGAAAGGGCTATCGCTTGTGTTAGTTCCCGGGTGGCACGCAACCCATACGGTGTAGGCCTGCGCGTACCGACGACAGCCAGTGCTTCTGTCGTTAAAAGATCAACCTTCCCTTTAACATAAAGAAACGGTGGAGGATCAGGGATATGGACAAGCATCTCGGGATACGCGAATTCACCCCACATCAAAACATGGATGCGTTCTTCTACCAGGCGATACAAAGTAGTCGTGACATAAGAAGGCGTTAATGTTTGAAGCAGGTGATCTGTATCATGATACCGTCGACCGACACGGTTTGATGATGCCACGATGGCTTGTTTTAACATTTCTATGTGCACTTGAAGGGTAGGAAGCGATGGAAACTCGCTTTCCACCGGTCTTTCATGCGCTACAGATGAGACATCTTCAATTGAATCTTGCACGATCTCTGATAAGGCCTTCATCACCTGAAAAAGGCGCTTTCGTCCCACATTGGGTAACGTATGCAAAGCGATCAAAACTGGTTTATACGATTGAATCCATCCTGGTTGAAAGTCTGTATGCGCATGGACATGCATGGGTCCCCGACCCTCTCTTTCAGGAACTTTTTTTGACAAGCAAGCTATGTATGAACTTGTGAACTACCCGCCACCTACGCTTCGCTAAGAG
>JAVERJ010000225.1:0-3740 GCA_034007185.1 Candidatus Carbonibacillus sp.
TACAGCCTGACGATCCCCGAAGATGTGAACGATGGCCTCCAACGTCTCTTGAAGCCGATGAGGGGCTTCATACAAGATTAATGTAAATGGCAGTGAACGCAACATTTTTAACATGTCTTCTTTTTTACGTGCAGTACGCGGTAAAAATCCTATAAATAAAAAATGATCTGTGGGAAGTCCTGAGCTAACAAGAGCAGTAAGCGCTGCATTCGGGCCGGGTACGGACGTAACCGTGATCATCTCTTCAATACACGCCTCGATCAATGATAAACCAGGATCAGAAATCGCCGGTGTGCCAGCATCGCTCACCAGAGCGACATCATCCCCTGCTTTTAATCGCTCGATCAATTGACTTCTGACGGAGGCAGGAGAATGCATATGAAAACTGACGAGCGGGGTAGAAAGCCCAAGATGATTCAATAACTTTTGCGTATGACGCGTATCTTCAGCGGCAATCAGAGCCACTTCGCCCAAAATCGTCCGCATTCGATCGCTTATATCGTGTAAATTACCGATCGGTGTCGCCACAACATAAAGTCGACCATAACCAAAAGGATGGGGGAAAAAACTTTTTTGCTCTTTTAACACAGCGCGAACATCCCTCCATATCACCGCACGCTTTTACACCCTATAGATAAAAACATGTAACGACCATCGCCTTTTAGCTAGACGATATTTGAGATGTTTGAAATGAATCGTAAATGGCTTCCATCGCTTCCGTAAAAGGCCCCTCTTCTTGATGCACGATGATCGGTGGTTCTACGATGGTGCCACGCAGGCGGCCCTTTTTTTGTACTTCAACAAGAACCAGATTCGCTGGTTTGTGCGCAAACGGATAAACAAAGCGAAGGCGTTTGACAACAAGATCCTGAAGAACAAGCGCGCGAAGGAGTTCATGAAAGCGATCGTTTCGATAAATGATTGCAGCTCGCCCCAGAGGCTTTAAAAGAAGTGCCAGTACGTTCGTCCATTCTTCAAGGGTAAGCATCATCTCATGACGGGCAATGGCCAGCGCTTTTCGCTCATTTTGTAAAAAACCCTCTACCGGTACATACGGAGGGTTAATCGTAATATAATCAAACACCGCTTTCCCTAACATATCCGGCAACGCTCGAACATCTGCTTTAAGAACATTGAGGCGCGAGGTAAGACCGTTTAAGAGGACGCTACGCCGCGTCATATCATATAGTTCTTCCTGCCATTCTACAGCTAAAATTGGAGCCGGTGTTTTCATCGTTAAAAAAAGGGCAACCGCACCGGTTCCCGTACATAAATCAGCCATATGGCCTTTTTTTGGAGGGCGTGCAAAATATGCCAAAAACACCGCATCATGTCCAAAACGAAAAACACCGTCTTTTTGAAGCAAACAATACGACGTCTTACCCAGTCTGTCCAAACGCTCTGTATCTTTAATGAGTTCCGAGCCGCTGAAGCGTAAACAGGGGCTATCCGTCATCCTTGGCACCTCGCGTTGTCAAAAGCGATTTATGCAAAAAATCGAGACAAAAAAGGCAATCGCCCCCTGTGCGCACGGTTCCGAAATAATGATTGCACACGTGGAACCCTTCATAGTAAAGTCGAGCCAGATTATCAACGCCTTCACCCACGAGAAAAGATTCTCGTTGGTGTTCTCTTTGCTCCTCAGAAGATAAATCTTTTGGCTCTGTTAAAGACGAAGGCTGTCGTTGGGCTTGCCCTTCCAACTGTTGTTTGAGAAGTCGATTTTCCAATTCCAAACGAACGGCCGTTTCTAGAACTGTTTGTATTTCTTTTTTGATACTGGTCAACGCTTCATACAGCGAACCTAACTCTCCTTCTAAGTGTTCAAAACGATCCCATAAACGTTTTGCATCCACTTCCGCGCACCTCTCTCACATCACCAAAGACCACTGGCCATGCATCATTGTGCACTGCGCATTTACTGCATCTGTTCTGCTAAAAATTGAAATAAATCATCCCAAGGCCATTCGAGGATACGTCGGTCTTCCAATTCAACTTTAACCAAACGATCGAGTAAATTCAATCCAACCACCACACCTGATCCATAGGGCGTTAAAATGTCTTCGCCAATATCCGGTAACGCATCTTTTGCCGATTCATACTGATCATTTTCATATTTTAGGCAACACATCAATCGACCGCATAATCCAGAGATTTTGGCAGGGTTGAGCGATAAATTTTGATCCTTTGCCATCTTGATCGATACAGGTTCAAAATCACCTAAAAATGAGGAGCAACAAAGCGGTCGACCACACGGACCGATGCCCCCTAACATTTTGGCTTGATCGCGGACACCGATTTGTCTGAGTTCAATACGCGTGCGAAACACTGAAGCGAGATCTTTGACAAGTTCCCGAAAATCGACGCGTCCATCGGCAGCAAAATAAAATATAATTTTATTGCGGTCAAACGTATATTCCGCGTCAATCAATTTCATAGGCAAGCCATGTTGAGCGATTTTTTCTGCACATATGCGCATCGCTTCCTGTGCAGCTTTCGCATTCATCTCATTCACACGTTCATCTTCTTCATCAGCGATGCGAATAAGAGGTTTTAATGGTAAAACAATGTCTGTTTCATCGACATGTTTCCGTGGGATGACCACTTGTCCAAACTCTACACCCCGAATTGTCTCCACAATCACATTTGAAAAGGGTGATACGTCCCACGAACCAGGATCAAAATAATAAATTTTTCCTGCTCGTTTGAAACGGACCCCTACAACATCGACGCCCACGTTAACCTCTCCTCATGACCAAGATTCCAAAGGACACGTTCGATGGGAAAGAGCGTATGCGCACGCTGATAGGCCTCCCAACCCATGAGAAGCGCATACGTCATCGCACCGATTGAAGCCAAGCCTAATGTATGTGCCGCTCGATAGAGGTCTTTCACATAATCCGGATAATAAAGTTCTTCTTTATGTGTAAATGCAAGGTTATCCACGCGTGCAAGTCGCAACATATCCTTCAAAGCGGCGAGAACAAGTTGAAACAAAAGTTCGGGCTTTTCTTTGACCAGCGGTTGTGTGAGCCACGAATGAATCATAACCCCACCTGCATCACGTTTGCGCCCGCTGCGTTCTGAAAGTGCACATACCCATTGAACAACGCTTTCTCTTAACGTTCTAAAGGAAGCATGCTCGGCCACCATCAACGCTTGATGAACATCGGCATAAAAAGGCGCGAGCGTCGCAGCCTCTTCATCACGTACACCCGCTGCTAAAAGTTTTTGTTTGATGTCTTTCCAGTCTTTTTGCCCAAAGAAAATCGTCAAAAGTCGAGAACGAACTGTCGGTAAAAGCTTCCACGGCTCTTCGCTCAACAATAGAATGATACGCCCGGGCGGTGGTTCTTCCAAAAATTTAAGAAAACTATTTTGCGCCTCCCGCGTCAAACGTTCCGCACCATTGATGATCAGAAGGCGTCTTTTGTTTTTAACCGGGGCGAGGAGTAAGGCTTGCATCCATTGGCGCGTATCATCGACTTTATGTGACGTATCAGGTGGATCAACCCAAATAAGATCGGGATGATGCCAGAGCGTATGATTGTTCTCAACATCGTTGTCACCCAACACCTTTTGAGCCATATATCGCGCTGCTTTTTCTTTTGGTGAACCGACTGGACCAGCAAACAAATAACCATGCACCAAGCGGCCCTTTCCCAGCAACTGATCGATGCGCTCAATGTACGATGTTTCCCTAGAGGTTTTTTGGGTAAATGTTGGGTCCCCCGACGAAT
>JAVERJ010000226.1:0-3725 GCA_034007185.1 Candidatus Carbonibacillus sp.
GATAGGTGCCTCGCGTTATTTGTAGATAGACAATACCGTCCTGTTGGGTAAGGTTTTCTCGTTCGATGAGATCATACATGATCTGTTCCAAACGATCGATCTTCAATTGATCATTATGAAGAAGGGAAGTCGGTATAGGGATGGAGAGCGCTTTTAAACTCCTCTCAAGCCTTAAAATATGCCGTTTTGTTTCAAATAAAGTGCCATGATAAAACCGTATCACTTCGTAAACGCCGTCCCCAAATTGGTAACCTCGATCAAGAGGTGATACTTTTACATCTTCTAAACTTCGGACAGCGCCGTTCCAATAAACATACATAGCCATCGACTCCCTTCTTCGTTGACACTTGTGTCATTAAATATAAAAATATTGTAACAAAAACCTTCTTCCTTATAAAGTAAGAAAACATGCTGTTATGGCGTTTTAGAGTGCTTTTGTTTATGAAGGTATCTTAATATGTCCCAACCAATTTCTTAAGATTTCCTTAAGGTTTTCTTCAAAGTTTATTAACAAAGGTTGGCTATACTGAAAGTGGGCGGGCACAGGAAAAAGGAGGAATGTATGATGTGGAAAAAAATGAGTGCGCTTTTTCTGGCGATTGTTTTTGTAGCCGGGACAACGCAAGCCGTATTTGCCTATGGCTTTCCGGGATTGAAAAATCAACAAAGCGCCTTACGGTCAAGCTTTGGATTCAATATGGCCGAGGATCAACAAGCACTTAACAATGGCAAAAGCTTCAAAGATATTGCTAAAGAACAAGGTCTTTCTAAAGAAGAAATGATGCAAAAAAGGACGAATCATGCGCATGCCTTCCGCTTTTCATGGGTTCGTAACGAGGCGCTCGCCAACCTTTTTGGAATGACCAGCGATGCGCTGCAAAAAGCGCTTGCATCGGGTCAATCCCTCGCGCAATTGGCCAATGAAAAAAACATACCGCTTGATCGTGTTCGTGAGCTTTTGCTTGACCAAATGAAAGAAAAACTATCTGGGCTTGTTCAGGATGGTCGCATCACCGCCGCGCAAATGGAGGAAAAACTGGCGCAGTTTGAAGCAAATCTGCCAAATATCTTAGAAAAAACCTGTGATCGCTCTTCGCGCCATATGTCTAAACAATCATCCAAAGACGCTTCACCGACCGATACGACCAAAGGCAACACCATATTTCCAAAACAACAGCAAATACTGTAAAGTTGAACACATGCCCGTCCGTCTCCCAATGAATACCTGCCTGTCTGTCGCCAATATGGCGACTTTTTTGTTGGATCAGATGGTAAATCAGATGGTAGATCGCTCAAGAACGCGCTAAAATGGTGATAACACTACGAGCGCCGAGACGATGGGATGGTTAGATCATGAAAAACATCCAGAGTATGGTGTGAGGAAGAGGGAAAGCACATGGCCAAAATCTTTATCATTGATGATGAACCAAAACTGTTAGAGATGATCGGCTCTTATTTAAGTCGGGAAGGTTATACCGTTGTGACAGAAAGTGACACGACGTACGTCATAGATAAAATCAAATCAGAACAGCCAGATGTCATTATCCTTGATGTGCTTATGCCTGTCATGAACGGATTTGATCTTTTAAAACACATTCGGCAGTTTTCTCCTGTGCCAGTCTTGATGCTCACAGCCAAAAGCGAAGAGGCTGATAAAGTATTAGGTCTGGAACTCGGAGCGGACGATTATTTAACGAAACCGTTTGGCCTGCGCGAACTCTTAGCACGTATCCGCGCTTTATTGCGCCGTAGTCAATTGACGAACCCTTCCTCTGTCCATGAAGGGCAAAACAATTCTTTCTTAACACATGCATTCAACGGTAAGGACGCGAGCATAGACGATGTACACCAAGAAGAAGTGTTACAAGTGGGGGCGCTTCGACTGTATCCTCAAAGGATGGTGCTTTATAAAAACAGTGAAACCATCAATCTTACACCGACAGAGTTTAAAATATTGGACACGTTGATGCGCCATCCAGGACGCGTCTACACACGCGTGCAACTTCTAGAAAAATTAGGCGATGCTTATATTGGCTATGATCGAGTTCTTGACACACACATGAGCAATTTACGAAAAAAAATTGAAGATAGCCCGCAAAATCCAAAATATATCGTAACCGTCTATGGAATCGGTTATAAAATGGGGCAGGGTTAAAACGATGCGATTTAAAACAAAACTGTTGCTGTTTTCAACAAGTTTAATCTTGCTGACGGTATTCATGATTGCCCTCATCAGCGCGTGGTTGATTCGCCATGAAACTGCTTCCTTTACCCAAGCGCTTCAAACTGTACGTGATGAAACGCTCATCGCGCGTCTTGAAAACTATTATGCGGAGAAAGGAAGTTTCAAGGATATAGGACCTTACTTGTATTGGCTATCCGGTCTTCCTTCCGAAAGGCGCAAAACATTTCGACGACCGAATGGGGTATCGCCGCGCATGGGGGAGATGGATCGTTACGTACTCCTTTCACCAGAAGGGCATGTGCTCCTAGATACGGCAGCTTTCTCCGATCCCACCAAAAGAAAAGATGCATACGAACCGGGCAGTACGCCCAATCTTATCGATCAAGCCGGTACGTATCCGCTTGTCGTAGACGGTCAAACGGTCGGATATGTGTGGATTGAACGCCCATTTCTCGGAACGATCTCCCAACTGGAATCATCGTTTACGCGTTCAGTTCAATATGCGATATGGATCGCTGCGATCATCGCTATGATTGCCGCGTTTGTGTTGGCCGGTCTTTTATCACGGCGTATGGTTGAACCGGTCTTATCCTTAACAAAAGCCATTCGCGCCTATGCCCAAGGAAAACGTGACATTCGCGCACATGTAAAGGGACGTGATGAGATCGCTGAACTTGCTCAATCGTTTAATGAAATGGCTGAGACTTTGACGCGGTTAGAGAACGTTAGAAAAAACCTAATTGCCGATGTGGCGCATGAGCTTCGGACACCCGTTGCGCTTTTACGCGGTCACTTAGAAGCGCTTTTAGATCGTCCAGATGATGTGCGTCGTGATAAACTTGCGCTTTTACATGATGAGGCGCTTCGATTAAGTCATATGATTCAGGATTTACAAAATTTAAGTTTGGCTGAAGCACATGCTTTGCCCTTACATTCGGAAACATTTGCGCTTGATACCTTGATCGAGCAAATTGCAGAAGTCTTTTCACTCATGACGGACGAAAAAAACTTACGTGTTACGATGCATTTTGAGCCGCGGCCGCTTTTGATCACAGCTGATCGTAAGCGATTGGAACAAGTGATCGTCAATGTTTTTGGGAATGCGATCAAAGTGACACCCAATAACGGTCATATTGCAATGAACGCGGAGATTCGCGATGCATGTGTTGTTGTATCGATCATGGATAGCGGACCGGGTTTTCAGGAAGACGATCTTCCTTATGTTTTCGAACGCTTTTATCGTAGCGACAAAGGTCGCGCGCGCAAAGACGGTGGCACGGGCCTGGGGCTTGCCATTGCTAAAAGTTTTATTGAGGCACACGGCGGAAAGATTTGGGCTTACAATCATGCCGATGGTGGGGCCTGTGTCACGTTTAAGCTATGTGGAGTCGTTCAAAGAAAAGACATACAATCTTAAGGTTTACTTTAGATCTTCTCCATGATTGCTTCACATGGGTTGTGTATGATGCATGTAGAAGGCAGGCTTCAGCAAGCATTGACGCCTTCAAACAAAAGCACAAGAAGGTTTATGGTTGTGCAT
>JAVERJ010000006.1:0-24789 GCA_034007185.1 Candidatus Carbonibacillus sp.
AACTTCTTCTCTGGTCGTGCTGAATTTCCTAAGTTCAAAAGCCGCAAGGCGAAACAGTCGTACACCACAAATATGGTCAATGGCAACATTAAGCTTTCAGATGGCTATATCAAGTTACCCAAACTGAGAACGTGCTCATGTTGCGGTCGAGTCAGGGCGTTTTTATCGCTTTTTGAGCGTACATTCCGCTGTGAATCTGGATTCGAAAGCGACAGGGATAGGAATGCTGCTATCAACATCAAACATGAAGGATTGCGTTTGTTGGCGTTAGCATAGCAAAAAAACTCTTGGAACAAGAGGGATAGCTCGACCAATTTCCCATCATGAGATGGGATTACCCGAGAAGCCCCAACCTCTAAGCGAAGCGTAGGTGGCGGGTAGTTCACAAAGGGGTTGACCGATGTATCATTTTACCACTTTAGATCAACGTTATGTATCTCACGTTGTTGATTTATGGAATCGCGAATGGGTTGATCGATTTCCCATGCGTCAGGTCCTGTTTTTACAAAATAGTATAGAAGATCGGAATATTTTAAACGATGGATCTTTGGTAGTGTTGGACACTAGGACGGATGAAGCGATTGGCCTCATCATCAGTAAAAAGCTAAGTGCAACCGATCCGTATGGTGCGATGCTTATAGACGATCGTGATACTGGATGGATCCAAGTATTACTCATCGATCGACGTTATCGTCATCAAGGTCTTGGCTCAAAACTGTTGGCTCACGCGGAACACGCACTGGTGTTAAACGGTGCGAAGAAAATCGTGTGGGGGGCGATCCTTGGCATTATTTTCCGGCCGTTCCAGCCGATGATGTCGCTGTGTTCAACTGGTTTCAAAAAAGAGGATACCAGGCAGGGAAGACATACTATGATCTGTTATGTTATGAACACAGTATGCCCATCATTCACGCCCATACATGGATGTCTTTTGCCTCACCATCTCTCAAAGATCGTTCCGCATACCATGAGCCAAGCGGTGCGCATCCGACGTACCGACTGTTGCAGTTTGATGAAAAAGATCGTTTTCTAGCTTTTATGCACCAAACGTTTCCGGGGCGTTGGGCATATGAAGCTTATCACTACTTCTTGAAAGGGGGAAAGGGACGAGAAATCCTGATCGTTGAGAAAGAAGGGCGTATCGTCGGTTTTTGTCGTTTGCATGACGATCAAAGTCCTTTCATTGCACAAAACGTTTATTGGGCACCGTTGTTTCCTAATCTACGCTTGGGGGGCGTAGGTCCCTTAGGGTTAGAGCCGAATGCGCGAGGTGCAGGATATGGTTTGGCCATGGTCAGAGCAGCACTGGAGGAATTATTTCTGCGCGGTCTAGAGTACGTTGTCATTGACTGGACAGAGCTATTAGAATTTTATGGACGACTCGGATGCCGGACATGGAAACGTTATGTTTACTATGAAAAAATTATATAGAAAATTATATTAAATATTATTTATGGTATGATATTAAGGCCAAGAAGGAGGGTTTTAGGTGCAAAGAGATCTTGTGACATCGATTCAACAGCTTGATCTGATACAAAAAATTGGTCAAATGATGATGGTAGGATTTCCCGGGAAATTGTTGAACGAAGAAATCATTTCACTCATCCGTGATGATTTTGTCGGAGGTGTCATCCTTTTTAGCAGAAATATAGGGATGGCGTCAGAGGTACAGACCCTCACGCATCATTTACAAGAGATCGCTGCCCTAAGCGGGCATCCTTTTCCTTTATTGATTGCCATTGATCAAGAAAACGGTATGGTTCGCAGGCTGGATGAATCACTGCTTCCGTTACCTGGGAATATGGCTTTAGGTGCGGTGGATGATATGACGACCACTGAGAAAGTCGCCTATCATACTGGACGGGTATTGGCGCGCCTTGGTATTACCATGAACTTAGCTCCGGTTGTGGATGTCAACCATAATCCGTATAATCCAGTGATTGGTGTGCGATCGTTTGGATCGTCTCCTGAACACGTAGCCCATCATGGTGCAGCGATGATTCGTGGGTTGCATAAGGCGGGGATCATGGCTGTGGCCAAACATTTCCCAGGACATGGGGATACCCATACGGACTCACATCTCGAACTCCCAGTCATTCATACGGACTTGAAACGCTTGAGAAATATTGAGCTTGTTCCTTTTCAACGCGCCATTGATGAAGACGTGGATGCAGTGATGACGGCCCATATTGCTTTCCCTGATCTAACAAGAGGTCAATACGTTCCAGCGACCATCGCCCCTGAGATCTTATCGCTTTTACGAGGTGAACTCGCTTATCCTGGCGTCATCATCAGTGATTGTTTAGAGATGCAGGCCATTCAGCAGACGGTTGGTACAGTCGAAGGCGCGCTTCAGGCTTTAAAAGCAGGCGTCGATATCATCTTAATCTCGCACACGTATACACTACAAAAGGCAGCCATCGAGCGTATCGTTCAAGCTGTAAAAAACGGAGAAGTCGATGAAGCGCGTATAGATGCTTCATTGTATCGTATTTTTAAACTTAAATTGCTCAGTCTTAAACGCCAAAGTGCACTTCAAGCGCTGGAACAAAGAGATAGAGGAGAGCAAGAAGCTATGAAGAGGTTGGCCGAGGACGTTTACCGACGGGCGGTGACCATTGTCAAAGATGAAAAACAGTTTATACCGCTTCATCTATCAGTAGAGCAAATCGTGTTACTCTTTTTTCCAAAAACGTATGACCAGTCACCGGTGGAAGATCGTTCCGGGGGGTTAAGAACATGGATAGAGATGATGCGATCATATCATGCACGCATCGTGGCAGTCGAATATGATGCACATTCTGGGGAGATATTGAATCTTCATCAAACGGTTGGTGATGCGGTGCGCACGATCCATGTATCACCAGAGAATCGTTGGGGGTATATAGAAGCATGTTATGTTGCACAAAATTTTGCACAAAGCGATCAGCTGTGTGAGAAGACGCAAGGGCTTGTCCACGGTGTGGGCGCCATCGTGGTAGGGACTTTCAATGCCCATCGTCATCCACAACAAATTCAGATGGTTCAACGTTTAGTGAAAGCTTGGAAAGATGCATATGCAGATGCAGTCCCTTTTATTGTCGTTGCCTTGCGTGAGCCGTATGATGGAATGCTTCTACCGGAGGTGCCGGCCTTAGTCGTGACGTATGAATCAAGTCAAGGCGCGCTTAAGGCCCTCACCCAAGGTTTGTTTGGCGATCAAATGCTAGCAGGACGCCTTCCTGTAACGCTTCCTGAGAAGGGTCGGACATGACAGATATTCTTTTACGCAGCCGGCTTCATAGCGTAATCGGTTGTGAAGAGAGGCTTTCTATGATGCATTGACCAGATCTTTACCAAATGTTTACCATTTCTTTACTAATATTTTACATATTATTTACATGGCTGACACACATATAGGAAGAATGTTTGCTAAACTAAAAGCAGTGTACGAGCCTAATCTGAGCAGATCTTAGACTGAAGTTGAAAGAGGAGGGATATGCATTGATGCATGAACATGTACGACCGAAGCGCGTGCTCCTATCGTTGTTTCTCACCTTGTCCCTTGTTCTCACCCTTGTTTCACCTTATGCTTTGGCTGAGGATCGGGATGATCGAAAAGGATCGTCTGAGACCAACGTCACGCCTTCTAATCAGACGATGCCGACCACTGTCAGCGGACCCGATGTACGTCTTTTGCCGAACGGACAATTGCTCTCTCCAGCAGGGAAACTGATTCATTGGGGCAATAAATCTTTAGAAAATCATGCTTTGGATATTGCTCTATCTCCAGATGGAACGCTTTTAGCGGTGCTGGGACGATTTGATCTGGCCTTGATTGATACACGTTTAGAAAAAATCATCGATGTTCGTCCGCTGGATGGTGCAAAAGAAGGGTTGGGCGTCTATGCGGGTATTGTATGGCATCCGGATGGCAAACGGTTTTATGTTCCGCTTTCCGGTGCTGATTCCAAATTGAAAACGCCGAAAGATGGGCGCGTGGTTGAAGTACAAATCGAAGGCCAAGGGACACAGGCTAAAATCGGTTCTTTAAAAACATTGGCGACCTTTGCCCCGGTCGATGGTCGTCCTGCGCTTCCCAATGGACTGTTTTTAGCTGCGGATCAAAAGTCCTTGTATGTGGCGTTAAACGGCTTGAAAGATATTGCACGAATTGATCTATTGAATGGTCAAGTGAGCCAACTCACTTTACCAACGTCACAATATCCGTATGCCATTGTCCAGGCAGGTCGTAAGCTTTAAGTATCGATGTGGGGTGGGTCTGTCCCGAAAGGCAACGAGCCTAGTGGTCTTGGTGGTTGGAACGATTATGCGTTTAAATTGCAGCAGCCAGTAAAGGTAAATCCGGTTCAAGATACGCTTGCTTCGGGTACAGTAGAAGTGGTCGATCTCTCCGATGGTACGATGCGTCCTTTAAAGACGATCGCTGTCGGGTTGTTACCGGGCGCCATGACCGTATCTCGCGATGGTCGCTATGTCTATGTCGCCAATGCTGGAAGCGATACGGTGAGTGTCATTGACACGCAAAAAGATAAGGTTGTAGAGACGATCTGGTCCAGCCCAGATGGCATCCCCTATGGGGCCTCCCCCAATGCCCTTACGCTTAGCGACAATGGTCGTTACCTTCTTGTCGCAGATGGGATGATTAACGCTGTTGCTGTCATTGAACTCGGTAAAGACGCCGGTGGTGTTGCATCGCGCGAGAAAAGCCATGTGCTGGGGTTTTTACCGACAGCTCAATATCCAAGTGGATTGGCGATCTCTAAAGACGGGAAAAAGTTGTGGGTTGCTAATCTAGAAGGGATCGGTCCTTTTGCGACAACTGAGGATCCTAATGATAAAGGCTTTAAAAGCGCATATCCCAATTATTTCACAGGAGAACCATTCTCGACAGCTGGTGCGTTTAATGCACATAAAGAAGAATCTGTTGTGAGTGTCATGCCTCTTCCTCAAGATGAAAACGCACTTCAGCAGTATACCGATACGGTATGGCTTACAATTCACTATAACCGCGCTTTGGAACAAGCGAAATCCGTAACGGAAAAGCCGCGTAAAGATGCCAAACCGAAACCCATTCCAGATCGTATCGGAGAACCGTCGGTCTTTAAGCATGTCATCTACATTGTCAAAGAAAACCGGACCTATGATCAAGTCTTCGGTGATATGCCAGAAGGAAACGGTGACCCAGCGCTAACAGTTTTCGGAGAAAAAGTAACACCGAATCATCATGCATTGGCGCGGGAGTTTGCGCTGATCGACAATTATTACCTCCCTGCAAAAAGTTCAGCGGAAGGTCACCCTTGGGCGTATACAGCCTATTTAAGCGATTATGTTCAAAAAAATGTGCGCGCTTGGTTCCGAGGTTATCCGCATACCATTTTGGACGCGATGGTTCCACCCAAAACAGGGTATCTCTGGGATCATGTCTTAGCTTCTGGGAAAACATTTCGAGCCTATGGCGTGAATACGTTGCCTGTTATGGATGATCCAGCACTTACGTGGACGGACCTTTTCGCTTTGACGGAAAAAGGTCAATTACCCTCAGGCCTTAAAATCAAGGGAACGATTCCAGCCATTGTTCAGCATTCTCACCCGCAATACCCGGGAGAAGATTATCGTTTTTCTGATCAAATGCGTGCGGATCTTTTTATTGAGGATCTTAAGCGATTTGAAGCCAGTGGGACCATGCCAGATTTTATCGTGATGGCCTTGCCTAATGATCATGCAGCAGGAACAAAACCTGGTTTTCCGACACCGCAAGCCATGGTCGCGGATAACGATCTTGCGTTGGGACGGATCATCGAGGCGCTTTCCAAAAGTAAGTTTTGGAAGGATACGGTTGTCTTTGTCATTGAGGATGATGCCCAAGATGGCTGGGATCATGTCTCGCCGTTTCGAGCGCCTGTATTTGTTTTAAGTCCTTACTCGCGTCTGGGCCATCCCGTGCATACCTATTACACAGAGCTTGATCTCATTCGCACGATGGAACAAATATTAGGCATTCAACCGATGAACTTGCTCGATCTTTCTGCGCGGCCAATGTATGAATTATTTACGGATAAACCTGATATAACGCCGTATACAGCAAAGCCCAATCAGATCGCGCTCACCACGATGAACCCTACGCCACAGGCGGCTAAAGATGCCACAGAATGGGCGTATGCTATGCTGGGTGAACAAATGGATGCGGTCATCGATAATCCTGCGTATGATGATCTTCTGAATCGCATGATTTGGTATTCTGTCAAAGGGGCAAGTCTACCATATCCAGATGAAGATGAACTCGGCTATCGTTATTAATCCATCGCCATGATGTTGTTTTTGAGATAGAAGATTCGTTTGGGTCAAGAAGCTAGAGATGGCAATGTGATCATGGGCCGCACGTTTGGTGCGGTCTTTTATTTTGTGCTTGCGATAGATGCAAAAACGATGTATAGACAATGGTGTACACGGGTATTAAAATCAGAAACATACGATCTATCATTTTGTTTGTCAATTCATATAATTTAATCTCAAAAAGGAGGGAATTGTATGCATGGGATCACTGGCAACCATCGAGAATGGCTTCTTGAAAAGCGTACGATGCGAAAGGTAAGCTGGCGTCTTATACCGTATTTATTTTTATTGTATATTATTGCTTATTTGGACCGCGTGAATCTTGGTTATGCCGCGCTGGAGATGAACCAGGCACTCGGTATGACGTCTGAAGTTTTTGGTATGGCGGCAGGGATTTTTTTCTTTGGTTATTTCATTTTTGAAGTTCCGAGTAATATTTTGTTGCATCGGCTCGGTGCACGGGTATGGATCGCGCGCATTTTGGTAAGCTGGGGTCTCGTCGTTGTACTGACCGCGTGGGTACAGAACGGTTGGCAGTTATATGTGTTACGTTTTATCTTAGGTGTGGCTGAAGCAGGTTTTTTCCCAGGAATTATTTTGTATATCACATATTGGTTTCGTCCCCACGAACAGGCACGGGCCGTGGCTTTTTTTATGACCGCACTGGCTGCATCCAGTATCATCGGAGCGCCTGTCTCCACGTGGATCATCGATCACGTAGACTGGTTCGGAATGGATGGTTGGCGCTGGATGTTTATTCTGGAAGGTATTCCTGCGATTGTCTTTGGTTTGATCACACTCGTTTATTTAACCGACAGGCCGAATGTGGCTCACTGGTTAACTGAGGAAGAGCGCACTTGGCTCATAGCAGCCTTAGCGCAAGAAGAGGCAAAAAAAGCATCGGTTCCTTCAATGTGGGATGCGCTTAAAGAAGTACGTGTCTGGTATTTTAGTTTGATTTATTTTACGCTCGTTGTCGGGCTGTACGGAATCGGTTTTTGGATGCCGACCATCGTCAAAGCATTGACAGAATCAGCCGATGGTACGTTTTTGACCAATACTCAGGTTGGTCTCATCGTCATGATACCGTATATATTTGGCGGGATTGCCATGGTACTCTGGGGACTTAAGAGTGACAAGTCTGGTGAAAGACGATGGCATGCTGCATTGCCAGCTTTTATCGGTGCTCTGGGACTTATTGGATCCGGGTTGTTTACCGATCCGTTCTTCGCGATCGTGATGATGACCTTAGCGACGATGGGCATTTATAGTTTTTTTGGGCCGTTTTGGTCCTATGCGAATGCATTTTTAAGCGGTGGTGCAGCGGCTGTAGGCATTGCTGTGATCAATTCGATTGGTAATCTCGGTGGATTTGTGGGGCCGTATATGATCGGTTATTTAAAAAAGTTTACCGGAACGAATAAAGCTGGTTTGTATTTTTTAGCTGGCTCCCTGATCATCTCGTTTTTATTAATTGTATGGAGCAAATATTTGAACCGGCAAACGTTCGATGTTTCCTCACGACAAAAAACGTCTGTATAAAACAGTCGTTGCTCCATAATGACGGATGCGTCGATCCATCATGTGCCGAAACATTCCATCTTTTTTGTTGACATGAACGAAACTTTGAATCTATAATGTCTTATATTAAATGCTTTAAATCGATGAAGAAACCACGTAGCATGAATCAAGGGGGAGACAAAGGACATGAGAGAAAAAGGGGCTTCGAACGTCATGCAGAAAAAACGGTGGGTAAGACGATCCGTAGGGTTATGGATGGGCGCCATATTTTTAGTATTTGCCCTCACATTGGCTGGATGTGGTGGGGGAACGAGCGCGCCAGCCAATACAAACAATGCTTCATCACCGACAGCGGATAGCGGGACGCAACAGGATAAAGAAGGAGCGCAAACACAACCGATCGAAGCCAATATCGGAGCTGTTTTAATTCTCTCTGGTCCGGCGGCAGCCTATGGTGAGGCTCAACGCAATGGCCTGGAGTTGGCCAAAGAAGAATTGAATGCAGCCAATGAAGGTAAGCTTCATTTGAATCTTATCTATGAAGATACGGGTGGAAAAAAGGAAAGTGCAATGAACGCTGTTAATAAACTCATCAACGAAGATCAAGTTGTTTCCATTATCGGTCCGACGCTCTCGAGTGAAATGTTTGCGGTTGGTCCCATCGCTAACGAAGCTGAAACACCAATTTTTGGCATATCAAATACCGTTGAAGGCATCAACGATATTGGACCATATGTTTTTCGAAATTCTTTGCCAGAATCGATCGCTGTTCCCACCGCAATGAAAGCGGCGAATGATAAGTATCATTTTAAAACTGCTGCGCTCATTTATGCCAATAACGATGATTTTTCTGTCTCGGGTTATAAGACAATGAAAAAAACAGCGGAAGCACTCGGTTGGGAGATTTTAACCGAACAAAGTTTTGCTTTAAATGATGTTGATTTTTCAGCGCAGCTTACAAAAATTAAGGATAAACATCCAGATGTCTTACTCGTCTCCGCACTATACAAAGAAGGGTCAATGGTCGTCAAAAGTGCTCGAGCGCTGGGGATCGATGCGGTCATTATCGGAGGCAATGGCTTTAACAATCCTAAGGTTTTTGAAATCGCTGGTGATGCGGCGGAAGGTCTTATTGTGGCAACGCCTTTTAGTCCCGAGAAACAAGATCCCAAGGTACAAGCTTTTGTGCAGGCGTATGAAGCTAAATACGGTAAAAAACCTGATCAGTTTGCTGCACAAGCGTATGATGGTTTATATATCATGGCTCAGTCGCTTCTCAAAGCAGGAGAGGCCGATCGCGGAAAATTACGTGATGCGCTCGCTGCGTTAAAAGATTTTGAGGGTGTTTCGGGAAAACTGTCCTTTGATGAAAATCGCAATCCGATTGGTGAAGCTGTTGTGGTCGTCGCTAAAGGTGGAAAATATGTTCCTTTTGAGTAAGACCATCGATTGATCTCTTGAAAAGAAACATCGTTTTTGCAGAGCATGCCCGGGGAAACCCGGGTTTTACCTTGATATCGTTTTTGGCAATCTTGACTTTCAAAAGAAGGGGACGAAGTGCGACGATGTTTTGGCAACAGCTGATCAACGGCCTTACGGTGGGGAGTACGTATTCGCTCATAGCCATCGGGTACACATTAATCTTTGGAGTACTTGGAATGATCAATATGGCGCATGGGCAAATTTTTATCTTTGGAGCGATCACAGCTTTATTGACGATGACTTATTTGGGTTGGCCACTTTGGCTAGCTTTTGTCGTCTCTGTTTTTGTATCGTCTGTTCTTGGGTGGATTTTAGAGTTGACGGCGTTTAAACCACTCAGAAAAAAAGATGTTCCACATCTAGCGCCGCTCATCAGTACGATTGGTTTTGCAACCATCCTCGATGATTTAATGATCAAAGTGTTTGGTGCAGATTCTCGTGCTTTTCCGACAGAACCATTTGGTGGCAGTGTGACATTCGGTCCAATACAGATACGCGTTGTCGATGGTGTGATTCTGGGTGTGGCGTTGGTGCTGATGATGCTTCTTCATCTTTGGATCGAGCGCACCAAACTCGGTAAAGCGATCCGTGCTACGTCCGAAAATATTGATACAGCAGAGATTTTAGGTATCCCTACCAATCGCGTCATCGTGATAACGGTCATCATCGCTTCTGGTCTCGGGGGGATTGCTGGGATATTGCTGGGTCTTGCCTACGGTGCACTCTCGCCATCGATGGGTCTTACGTTAGGCTTTAAGGGACTGGCTGTTTTGGTACTCGGAGGTCTCGGGAATGTTCCCGGTGCGATGCTTGGCGGATTGATCTTAGGTGTTGTGGAAGTTTTATCTGTGGCGTATGGACAGTCGACGTATCGTGATGCCATAGCTTTTTTGATGATTATGATTATATTTTTTATCAGACCGCAAGGACTGTTTGGTTCGCAAGAAAGGGCTTAAGCAGCATCATATTGAATGAGAAGGATGAATTCGATGGAATGGCTCAACCCTTATCAAGTACAAATTGCAACGTTTGTCTTGATCAACATTTTGCTTGCTTTAAGTGTGTATATAACATTGGCAACAGGGCAGCTCTCGTTGGGGCAAGCCGGCTTTATGAGTATTGGAGCATATACGGCAGGACTTTTTGTAAAGGTGCTCGGTTGGCCGCTCTTGGCGGCATTGGGGATGTCGATGATAACACCAGCGGTTGTGGCACTTGTGATCGGCTGGCCGACGCTCAGGCTTCGAGGTCTTTATTTGGCCATTGCAACGTTGGGTTTTGGTGAAGTGGTGCGCGTGATTATTCTTAACCTCCCTTTTACTGGTGGCGCGCTCGGTTTAAAAGGGCTTCCTTCTCTTGGAACGATGTTGATGGAACCACTCAAGGCGATGGGTATGACAAAGCCGCCGTTTGGACTATCTGTTCCTTTATTTAAGGCACTCATGGCGTTTATCTTTATTTTGATCATCATTCTGCTGGTATTCTGGCTATTGGCTCGGCTGATGAACGCACGGGTAGGGCGCGCTTTTTCTGCGATTCGTTCAGATGAAGTTGCGGCTCAGGCGATGGGCATCCCACTTCAAACATATAAGATGTTATCGTTTGTGATGGGATCGATGCTGGCTGGGTTAGGCGGGGGGCTTTTTGCCTTTGTGACGACGGCGATTGCCCCAGAGGATTTTAGTTATCATCGGGTGGTTGAAATGCTCTCTTTTGCTGTCATTGGTGGGAGTGAAGTGCTCTGGGGACCGGTTCTGGGCGCAATTTTGTTAACTGCTTTGCCGGAGGTCTTACGTATTTTGTCTGATTATAAAATGCTTTTTTATGGCTTTACGCTTCTGCTTGTGATGGCTCTAAGGCCACGAGGTCTCTTAACACTCGACATGGTGCGGTTTTGGAGGCGACGGTTTAAATCTGTGGCAAACGACGAGGCATAACAAGCACAATAGACGATATTTGACAGCAAAACGTGAAGAGAAAGGGCTGAACATCGATAACATGGATCTCCTGCGTATAGAGCATGTGACGCGTACATTCGGGGGACTAATGGCCCTAAATGATATCTCCTTTTCGATCAAGAAAGGTGAGATCGTTGGACTGATCGGCCCTAACGGGGCAGGGAAAACGACGTTGTTTAATGCAATCACGGGGGTTTTTCCTCCAACATCGGGATCGATCATCTTTTCAAATGTTGCGATTGATCGTCTTCCGGCACATCAAATCACTGTTTTAGGACTGGCCCGTACGTTTCAGAACATCCGACTTTTTAAAGAACTTACTGTTTTGGAAAATGTGATGATCGGTAGACACACGCGTACGAAGTCAGGAATGTTTCGCGGCATGTTCAAGACGCCTGCAGAACGTCGCGAAGAAGCGGATACACGTGCACGTGCACTGGCGTTGCTCGAACGCCTTGGTTTGAAAAAACGAGCTCAAGATCCAGCAGGCTCGCTTCCATATGGAGAACAGCGACGTTTGGAGATCGCTCGGGCACTGGCGACGGATCCAAAACTACTTTTGTTGGACGAGCCAGCGGCGGGAATGAACGAATCTGAGACCGATGCTTTGCATGAACTTCTTCAATCATTTAAGGAGGAGGGATTGTCGATGCTCGTCGTTGAACATGATATGGGGTTTGTGATGCGTTTGAGCGATCGTGTAGTGTGTCTGAATTTTGGAGCTAAAATTGCTGAGGGTAGACCGGAAGAAGTTCAGTCTCATCCGTTGGTGATTGAAGCGTATCTAGGTCGTGAAGAAGCAGGATAAGATGAACATATCGGAATGAAAAGAACACGCTAACGAATTAAAAAGTAAGTGGAAAATCTATTTAATTGTTAGGACGGGGTTCAAGATGACGATGGCATCGATTAAGACGGATTCGATGGAACAAAATTCAGTGATGCTGGAGATAAACAATGTTGTCTCAGCTTACGGACCGATTCGGGCGGTGAAAGGGGTCTCTCTTAAGATCAGAAAGGGGCACATCGTTGCGTTGATCGGAGCAAATGGAGCAGGCAAGACGACGTTGATGAAAACGATAGCTGGCCTGATGCGTCCTGTTTCCGGAACGATCCATCTAGAGGGTCAGAGAATTGATCAGATGCGTGCGCATCGTATTGCACGGCTGGGTCTTTCACTCGTTCCTGAAGGCCGGTCCATTCTGGGGCGGATGACGGTGAAGGAAAATTTAGAAATGGGCGCGTATCCTAGGCGCGATGTGAAAGGAATTCAAGACGATCTCGAATACGTCTATACGCTGTTTCCCATTTTGTTGGAACGTAGGTCACAGATTGCAGGAACGCTTTCTGGTGGCCAGCAACAGATGCTTGCCATTGGTCGAGCGCTCATGGCTCGCCCCACTATTATTTTATTGGATGAACCGTCTATGGGCCTTGCACCACTTGTGGTAAGTGAGATCTTTCGGGTTATCGAAGCGATAAACCGCCGCGGGACAACTGTTTTGATCGTGGAGCAAAATGTAAAACAAGTTTTAAAAATTGCTCATGATGCGTATGTATTGGAAAATGGAAAAATCACTTTAGAAGGTCCTGCATCCGTGTTGGCAGAAGATCCTAGAATTGTTCAAGCGTACCTCGGTGGAAAACGGGATTCTGCAATACAGCTAAACCATCGCTAGTGCAGAATAAAGTTTTCTAATGACCAAAATGAACAAAATAGATCAATATGATCAAAATAATTGTTTTTTCTATCTTCCCCTTATAATGAAATCATAATGTGATTTTATAAAAGGGGGATTTTTTTATGTTGTCGCGTAAAATACGTGGAGGGAAAACGTTACTTTTGTTATCGCTTGCATTGGCTTTAATGTTGGGAGGTTGCTCGGGAGGTAGTAATAATGCTGCTACTACGACAGAAACGAACCAATCTAATGCTAAAGAAAGTATCAAAATTGGGATTATTTTACCTTTAACTGGTAGTGAAGCAATGTTTGGGGAGATGGAAAAAAATGCTATGCTCCTTGCCTATGAAGAATTAGAGCAAGCAGGAAAAACATCGATTAATGGGAAAAAGATTGAACTCTTGTTTGAAGACGATCAGAGTAAGCAAGACTCAGCTAAAGCAGCTGCTGAAAAACTGATTAATCAAGATCAAGTATCCATGCTGTCTGGTGGTTATGCAAGTTCTAATACCAATGTCATCGCCAGTACAGCTCAGTCAATGAAAGTTCCTTTTTTGATTGTGACTGGATCAGCTGATGACATTACGCGTCAAGGATGGAATTACGTATTTCGTGGTACGGCTGCTCCAGCAAGTAAATATACGGGAGCTATGTGGAATTTTATGGATTCTGTTGTTCAACCAAAGACTGCAGCAGTAATATATGAAAATACAGATTTTGGAACGAGCTCTGCAAAAGGTTTCCGTGAAGCGGCAGCATCACGAGGAATAGAAATTGTGTACGACCAATCTTATGAAAAAGGCGCGCTTGATTTCAAACCAATTTTAAGCAATATGAAGAAGAAAAACCCGGACATTGTATTTGCTGTTTCATATGTTATGGATGCTGCATTGATCGTTAAACAAATGAAGGATGTCGATTTTAATCCAAAACTTTTTATCGGTGGTGCAGCCGGATACACAATGCCAGAATTTAAGGAGAATGCTGGTGCTGCTTCTGAGTATATTGCATCTACGACTCTTTGGGTACCAAATGTAGCGTGGGAAGGCGCCAAAGCATTTTATGATCATTACAAGGAAAAATATGGGAAAGAAGCAGATTATCACGGAGCTCAAGCATATGCATCGATGTATATCATAGCCGATGCTTTATCGCGGGCCTCGTCTTCTGAGCGCGATGCGATACAAAAAGCTTTAAAAGAGACAAAAATAGATACGATCATGGGACCAATTGCTTTTGAAGACTGGGATGGGTACACGAATCAGAACAAACCGACAACATATGTTGTTCAATGGCAAGAGGGTAAGCTTGAAGTTATTTGGCCAGAAGATGCAGCGTCGAAACCATATGTCTATCCTGTTCCAGCATGGAAAGATCGATAAAAGGGGAGAGGGATGTGTTAGAATTTTTACAGGCACTTATTTGGGGCATACTCCTTGGGGGGATGTATGCCCTGATTGCTATCGGTATGACTCTTATTATGGGTGTCATGAAAATCATTAATCTTGCTCATGGTGCTTTGGTTATGGTAGGTATGTATATTACGTATGTGTTAAATATTCGTTTTGGACTTGATCCTTATATTGGTTTATTTATTGCTATGTTTGCTCTTTTTTTGCTCGGTGCTTTCATTCAGCTCTTGCTTATTAATCGACTGATTGATGTTGATGCCATCTTACCGGAAAACCAAGTTCTTCTTACGGTCGGGATCATGGTCGTTCTAACAGAGACGATGCGACTTTTATTCCATTCGGATTACCGATCAGTACAAACGAGCTATGCCTCTTGGAATATACGCATTGGTGATATCAGTTTGAGCGTACCGATGACCATAGGTTTCTTTGTGGCTTTAATATTTGTTGTTCTGCTCCATTTGTTTTTAAAGCATACCCATTTTGGACGTATGATACGTGCTACAGCGGAAGATCGCGTTGCAGCACAATACATGGGCATACCGCCAAAAATAGTAACCGTTGTCACGTTTGGACTTGGTTCAGCGCTCGCTGCAGCCGGTGGCGCTTTGTTACTTCCGATTTTTTACTTATGGCCGGATATCGGTCATCTATTTACAGCAAAGGCATTTATTATTACCATCTTGGGGGGACTCGGGAGCATTGTCGGAGCTTTCTTTGGTGGTCTTTTGATTGGTGTATTTGAATCGTTAGGGGCAACATATGTATCAATGGGTTACAAGGATATATTTGGATTAATTGTGTTTTTACTCGTTCTACTTTTTTTACCCGGTGGCTTAAAAAGTTTACGAATCCCAGTACTAAGGAGGGAAAGATAAATAATGAAAAAAACTTTTATCTTTTCCTTGATGTTATTCGTTATTTTTTTAGTTTTGCCAGTCGTTATCAACCACCCGTATTATCGACATGTGCTGATTATGATGATGATCTGGGCAACGTTAGGCGTCGCTTGGAATATACTTGGCGGTTTTACGGGACAAGTTTCTTTTGGGCATGCTGCCTTCTTTGGGGTGGGAGCTTACACGGCTGGTTTAGGAAATGTGCATTTAGGACTTTCGCCGTGGTGGGGGATGCTTTTCGGGCCTATTTTTGCGGCATTGATTGCTCTTCCTATCGGAGCACTAACGTTTCGTTTAAGAGGACCGTACTTTGCTTTAGGAACGCTTGCCTTGGGTGAGATTTTTTATATTGTTTTCAGTAATTGGAAGTCTTTTACAAAAGGAGCGCAAGGTATCTTAATCATGCCCCAGTTTACCGATAAGCTTCCTTATTACTACTTAGCACTGGGAATGCTTATTACGGCAATAGTGATAAGTTTCCTTACCGTTCATTCGAAGGCGGGCTACTATATGGTTGCTATTCGTGAAGATCAGGATTCAGCAGAGGCTCTTGGTATTTCCACAGCACGCTATAAAATGTTAGCCTTACTGCTAAGTGCTTTTATAACCGGTATGGCCGGAGCTTTTTATATGAATTATGTCAATTTTATCGATCCAGCGATTGTTTTTTCTCTTTCAGATGTTTCTGTGATGATCATTTTAGTTGTTATGATGGGGGGCGTGGCAACGATTTTTGGCCCAGTGGTGGGAGCTGCCGTCTATATTGGTTTAAATGAACTTTTACGTGCACAGCTTGGTTCGGCGAATGCTCTTGTTTTTGGTATTCTTGTCGTATTCATTATCTTGTTTATGCCCAATGGTCTCGTTGGTGAAATTCTTATGCGCTTTCGGAAAAATGTGCAGGGTAAGAAAAGAGGTGAAGTCAGTGGCACTTTTGGAAGTTAAAGGAGTAGTCAAACGATTTGGAGGGGTTACTGCCGTTAACAATATCAGTTTTTCTATTAATGAAGGAGAGATTTATGCTCTTATAGGTCCAAATGGTTCAGGTAAGACGACGTTATTTAATCTTATGACGGGTGTTTTTACACCGACAAATGGATCTATCTATTTTTTAAATCAACGCATCGATGGTTGGCCTACTCATAAAATCATTGCTTTAGGCATGGGGCGGACGTTTCAAGTGGTAAGACCGCTCAAGCGTATGACAGTTTTAGATAACGTAATGGTCGGAGCTTTTTTGCATACAGGACATAAAAAGGAAGCGCGTGATCTTTCGCTTCAAGTTCTAAAGGAAACAGGGCTTATAGAGAGGGTATATGACGAGGCGCGTTCACTTCCGATTGCTCTACGCAAACGTCTTGAGATTGCACGTGCGCTGGCAACGCGTCCGAAGTTAATACTTTTAGACGAAGTAGCAGCTGGTTTAAACCCAAAAGAAGTTGAAAAGGTGATGGAGCTCATGGTTGAGATGAACCGACGTGGAATAACGATCATTTTAGTTGAACATGTCATGAAAGTTGTTTTGGGCGTGGCGACACGTGCTTTAGCCATTAATTTTGGACGACCGATCGTTGAAGGTTCTCCTTATGATGTTGTTCGCCATCCAGAAGTTATCACTGCGTATTTAGGTGAGCGCCATGCTGCACATTGAACAATTACATGCAGGTTACGGTGATGTGCAAATCTTGTGGGATGTAACACTTGATGTAAAACAAGGTGAACTTATTGCTTTAGTTGGTGCGAATGGAGCAGGAAAGACAACGCTATTGAACGCTATATCGGGTCTTGTGACTCGTTACCGGGGAAAGATAATATTCGATGGTAAAGATTTGACGAATCTTGCTCCATACGAGGTGGCTCGACTAGGAATTGCTCATGTTCCTGAAGGCCGGCGGCTTTTTCTTGGGATGACAGTACGGGAGAATTTGGAGGTTGGTGCGATATCTAAAGAAGCTCGTAATAAGATAAGATCTTCTTTAGAAGATGTATACAATCTCTTTCCAATTCTGAAAGAAAGAGAGAAGCAGGAGGCAGGGACGCTTTCAGGTGGTCAACAGCAAATGCTCGCGATTGCGCGTGCGCTTATGAGTCAACCTAAACTTCTTTTGATTGATGAGGCTTCACTCGGTTTGGCACCTAAAGTAGTTGGGGAGATATATGAAACACTTCTTAATATACGTCAATCAGGTCTTACGATGTTAATTGTTGAGCAAAATGTCGCTTTGGCGCTTGATGTATGTCAACGTGCATATGTTTTAGAAAACGGGAAAATTGCTGTAAGTGGACCGTGTCAACAATTGCAAAATGATTCGAAAGTACAGGAAGCGTATCTTGGCGTAGCGGATAAAATCTAAAATAAGGCTTGAACAGAGAGATTAATGCAAAGGTAAAATGTCAGAAAGACGCGTTTTGATAAATGTTTTCAAAGGGTTAGGAAGGTTTTTTTGAACGTCTTCATACACCGGAAGAACGGCTTTTTTCCAAGCTAGTCGTTCTTCCGGTGTTTGTATATGAATGTGAACGCCGGATTCTTTCATAATATTGAGGGCTTTTTGCTCAAGCATGCCAATACGTTCCGTTTGTATTGTACCTGCTTCTTCTAAAGCTTGTAAGATGATTGTTTGATCTTGTGGGGAAAGTATTTCCCAAAAATGATTGCTAACTAAAACAGGATAGCCGAGATAGCCGTGGTATGACAGCGTCATATAAGGCTGTAAAAGGTAAAACTTTTTACTCACAATATTCGTTAATGTGTTTTCTTCGCTATCAACCTCTCCTTTCTCTAGAAGAAAATAAGTTTGATTAAAAGGCGCAAATATAGTAGAAGCTCCCAATGTATGAAATGTTTGCGCAATTGTTTCACTATTTAACGTACGAAACGTTAGTCCTTTAAAATCCTCAGGATCTACCAACGGGTGGATGCGCGTTGTCATTTGTTTAAAGCCGCTGTGCCAGAATGTAAGAACACGCAGGCCATCTTTTTCTGGCTCTCGTTTTAATATGTCACCGATTTCACTATGTAATACTTTATTTAAATCATCATGATCATAAAATATAAAAGGAAGATCTAAAAGTTTCCAAGTGATATAAAGATCTGACCAGTTTGAAGAAGAGGGGGCAATCATATCGACATTACCATGTTTTAAAGCATCTAGTTCTGAGACATCACTATAAAGCGTACCATTTGGAAAGACTTCAACATGCATACGCCCATGACTGAGTTCAAAAACGCGTTGAGCAAAAAAACGCGCAGCTTGCCCTTTTGGTGTATTCTCAGCTACAACATGACTAAAACGTATTGTGATAATTTCATTTAAACCTTGTTGTTCAGGGTCATAATCAAGATCATTGGGGATCGGACGTTTTAAATAAAAGAAGAAAAGAATGATGCTTATAGCAATTAGAAGCACTATAATATAGGATAGACGCTGTTTTCTGAAAGTACGAAATGCTGTCATTGCTATCCCTCATTTTTTATAATAGCTTTTTGAATTATTTCAAGTTTCGGGGTGTAACATGAGTCACCGACCTATGTCTCTTCACTGGCGCATTACTTTATTCGCTGGATTATTAATATTGTTCACGCTTTCTTTAGCCATGGTCATTCTTTCTTGGCAAGCAGAAAGCATTGAAACACAACGCTTAAGAGAGCGGACTGAAATTGCGGCACGCACGGCTGCGACGATGCCGGAAGTTGCAGAGTGGGTGGAAAGTCGGAGTCTCAATAAACTTTATGACATTATTGAACGCCTGCGTATTGTTCATAATATGGATTATATCACGGTATATGATCAATCACGTATGAGATTGGTTCACCTAAATCCGCGACGCATAGGAGAGATTTTGCCCAAAGGCATCGATGATGCTGCTTTTGCCGAACATATCTATACAAAAAAAGCAAAAGGAGAAAACGGTATTTTTATTAAAGCATATTTTCCAATTAAAAACAAAAATCTAGAACAAGTTGGTGTGATTGTTACGGGAAAGCGATTGCCAACAGCGCTAGAGTTTTTTATTCACCAACTCAAGAGCATATCATTGGCATTATTTGTTGCTCTTTTACTCGGGCTTATGGGTTCTTGGGTGTTAGCACTACAAGTCAAACGCTCGCTTTTAGGTCTGGAGCCGCATCAAATCGCTCGAATATATAGCGAGCGATTGGCAGCATTCGACGCGATTCAAGAAGGCGTGATTGCGATTGATATGGAAGAGAGGATCACAATTTTTAATCATGCTGCCAAGAGAATTTTGCATGTTGATGGACAACTGATTGGACGTTCAATCAGAGAACTTATTCCAGACACACGTCTCCCTGAAGTTTTACAAGAAAAAAAGCCTTTTATCCATAATGAGTTTCGCCTAGGTGATCGCTATATCGTGAGTACCCGTGTACCTATTATGTTGGGGCAAGAGATGATCGGAGCGCTGGCTGTTTTTACAGATCGAACAGAAGCTGTTTCTTTGGCTGAGATGTTAACAGGCGTACAGTCATATGCTGAAGCACTTAAGATTCAAGCACATGAACATAAGAATGTATTACATGCAATTGCAGGTATGTTAGAATTAGATCGAAAAGATGAGGCTTTAAAATATTTGCATCAAGTTCATGTGACTTATGATAAATGGTTAAAGATTACTTCATCGATTACGGTGCCAAGTATTGCTGGATTGATATTAGGGAAAATGGCTAAAGCAAAAACGCTCAATATAGAGCTTACACTTGACCGTGATAGTTCCTTCCATTCAATACCGGTTAAACTTACAGCGGGTGATATTGTAACGATCATTGGTAATCTGTTGGAAAATGCCTTTGATGCTTTAAAAGACATAGAAAATCCAAATAAACAGGTGATATTATATATACAAGATGACGATCGAACCTTAACAATTGCTGTCAATGATAATGGGACCGGGATCGATGATGCGGTTAGGGGACGTCTTTTTGAACGCGGTGTGAGTAGTAAAGAAGAGCCACATCGCGGAGTCGGTTTGTATCTAGTTAAACACATCATTGATCGTGTTGGTGGGTGGATTGATTTTGACACGCATGAAGGTGAAGGGACAGAATTCGTCGTCATAATTCCTAAAGACAAATATATTAACAATAAGTAAGGGGGGTGGTATGGTGGATGATCAAGTCATAGATGTGTTAATTGTCGAAGATGATCCTATGGTTGCCGAAGTGAATCGACAAATGGTTGAACGAATCGATGGGTATAGGGTGATTGGGACAGAACACGATCCTTCACACCTTCTCAACTATATCCAAGAAAAAAGACCTCAACTCATTTTGTTGGATCTATTTTTACCGAAACTAAACGGATTAAACTTTTTGCGTTTACTGCGTCAGAAGGCTTTATCGATTGACGTCATTGTGATTAGTGCGGCTAAAGAAACAGAGACATTACGACAGGCATTACAATTAGGAGCCGTTGATTATTTGATCAAACCCTTTACATTTAGACGGCTTAAACAAGCTTTAGAGAGGTATCGTCAATATGCACATGTAGAACACCACACAGAGATGAGTCAAACAATCATCGATCTTTTGCTTAACTATCCACTTCAAGATGCGGTTGACAAGGTGGGGCGTTCTTTTTATGCCGATCATTGGCCCTGGAACATTGAATCTCTTCCTAAAGGTCTAAATCAAGAAACACTCGCAAAAGTTTATCGATATTTAAGCGAGCTGCAATCGTTTGTATCGGCTGAAGAAGCTGCACGGGCGCTAGGTATGTCGCGTGTGACTGTGCGACGATATCTTGAATATTTATTGGAAATAAAGCTTGTGATATTAAAGCCGCAATATGGTAGTGTGGGCCGACCGCAAAATCTTTACAAAATTGCAGAATCCGTAACATAAAAAGATTTTATAAATTATGGCTTCAGTTTACTTTTATTATAAATTTACATTCATTCATTGACGGAAAACGGGATCGGCAACATAATCGTGCAACATAAATAAAATTAAAATAAAATTAAGATGAAATGTGAACGATTTGTGGATTGAACCCCTGTATATGACGTGCTATAATAAGCTTAGTTGAAACCGCCTTTACTTTTATTTTTTTGCGACATTAGTGAACGAGCGCTCAGTTTGGAAAGGGCTTTCAAGATGGGTAGCAGTATGAATTGATTTTACAATAAGAAGAGAGGGATGGTCCGTGGCGCAGATGATTGATGACAAAAAAGAACGTATGGCAGAGAAGCTGGACCGATGGCTCATACCTGAAGATGCCGAGAAAGATCATCAAATGATTCGAGAAACTGTCCGTAATTTTATAGAAGGGGAAGTTCATCCCCAACTGGGCGCTCTCGAAGCACACGATTACACATTGATGAAAAAACTTTACAAATATGCAGGGGAACTTGGTTTTTCTGCAATTGATGTTCCGGAAGTCTATGGTGGCATGGCCCTTGATGCACTTTCTTTTCTGATCACGATGGAAGCCTTGGGAGAAGCAAGCGGATTTGGGGTTTCGTACAATATTCACTCGGGTGTGGGATTACAGCCGATTTTATATTTTGGTACAGAAGAACAGATTCATACGTATATTCCGGGTTTGATCAATGGAGAACAGATCGGTGCGTATGCATTAACGGAGCCAGAAGCTGGTTCTGATGCACTATCTGCCCGGACGCGTGCGCGTTTAGCAGATGACGGTATGCATTACTTGATCCATGGCGAAAAACAGTGGATCTCGAATGCACCTATTGCTGACGTTTTTATTGTTTTTGCGTATGTCGAAGGGAAAGGTCTGACGGCGTTTATCGTGGATCGAGACTTACCGGGTGTATCGGTAGGCGCTGAGGAAAACAAGATGGGGATTCTTGCTTCTCCGACGGCTTCTTTGATTCTGGAAGACGTCAAGGTATCGGCACATCGAATGTTGGGGCCGATCGGCCAAGGCCATAAAGTAGCTTTATCGGTGTTAAATCCAGCGCGTCATAAAATCGGGCTTTTGGGGCTCGGGCAGGCCAAACAAGCTTTTCGTCTGGCAGTAACATACGCTTTAGAGCGCAAACAATTTGGACACCCTATTTCATATTTTCCGATGATTCGTGAAAAAATAGCACAAATGGCGCTTTTACTCATGGTGGCAGAGAGTGTGCTTTACCGAGTTGGTGGTCTTATTCATCGTGACAAAGACGAACTATCGTACGAAGTGTCAGGTGGTGAAGAGGGCGATCGTTTTTCACATAATGTATCTGTTTTATCGCGAAGAATAGCAGAAAGTGCGCTGAGTAAAGTATTGGGGACGGAAGTGCAAGCTTTTGTCGTCGATGAAGCGGTACAAATTCACGGCGGTTATGGCTATATGCGTGAATACGAGGTGGAACGTCTGTACCGTGATGCGCGTATTACGCGGATATTTGAGGGTACAAACGAAATTAATCGTCAGGCTGCGGTACGAGAACTTGTCAAAAAACGTATACAAGGCGATCGGGCTTGGCCTTCTTCGGAGACAGCAGCTTGGGCTTTAGCTGATGCTCCTTACGCCGACTTAACGCCTTCTACGCAGAAAGACGCGGTGGACGTTGCAGAAAAAAGCACATGGGCGTCATATATGTTCGGGATACAAGATCCATTCGCTGATGTTAAGCGCCAAAATGCCTTAAACCGGGCGGAACGCATGTTGTTATGGGGAACGCGTATGTTTTGGAATCTTATCGATCAGGCAGTAGAAAAGCTAGGGTTGCGCCTTTTGGAGCGGCAGATGGACGTCCGCTTGATCGCCGATTGGATGATTGATCTTTATGCGCTTGAATCACTCTTAGGTCGAGTGACCAAGGTCGGAGGGTCGGAAGATAGGCCGATGAAAAAGAAACATGTGTCGGCGATGACCTTACCGTATTGCGAAGCGCTGGATCTTTTTGTACATGCGGTCTTCTGGAAAATGTTGAAGCATAAATATACATTAGAACGAAGTCTTAAAGACGAAGTTGCAGATACGCAGGCAAGGGCTCACCAACAGGGCGATGTAGAACAAAAAGATGTAGACCAAAAGTCTAAGCAACATGAAGCGCGCTTACATGATATCGAAGACATGGTTTGGAAGGCCGTAACAGATCTGGATGTTCCTGCGCTACAAGAGGTCATAGCACAGTATGTGCTTGACAATATAGACGCACTTGTATGAAAATTGATGTAAGGGAGGAAGTGCGATGACAAAACCGGTGGTCGGTTTTATCGGTTTAGGGAAAATGGGGCAACCCATGGCTTTAAACCTCATGCAAAAAAGGTATACGGTGATCGGGTATGACGTTGTATCAACTGCGCGCGAAGTGTTTCGCAGTAAGGGTGGAGATGCTCGAGATTCGATGGTGGAGGTGATCGAATCGAGTGATGTGTTATTTTCGTCGCTCCCGTCTCCGAAGGAAGTGCGCGACGTTTATGGGACGGAGATGTCGGGAGAAGGACAGGGTGTCCGTGTAGCTGTGGCCACGCATGGGAAGAAAGGGCTTATTGCGATTGATACGAGCACGGTCTCCCCAGAGGTGAATCAGGAAGTGGCCAGTGTACTCGAAGCGCGCGGCATAGAGTACTTAGGTGCCCCTGTTTCAGGGGGTGTCGAGCGTGCGGTTGATGCGACGCTTACAGTCATGGTTGGTGGTCCTAAAAAAACATATGAACGGGCTTTACCTTTGCTTCAAGCGATCGGAGAAAATATTTTTCATATTGGCGAACATCCCGGTATGGGGTCAGTGGTTAAGCTTACAAACAATTACTTTATCGGTTATTACACGCTGGCTGTAGCAGAAGCTTTAACATTAGCAGGTTCGGTCGGTATGGATCTCAGTCAACTGTTTGATATATTAAAAGTTAGCTATGGGCAAAGTCGGATTTACGAACGTAATTTTAAGTTGTTTATTGAAAAAGATCAGTATGAACCTGGTTTTACGACCAAGCTTCTTTTGAAAGATTTGACACTGGCACGGGATATGGCGAAGGAAAAAGGAACGATACTCCCTATGATGGATACGCTCGTTGCCATGTATGAAAAAGCGGTTCAGGAAGGATACGGTGACTTAGACATGGCAGCGATGTATCGTTTTGTGCAAGACCAACAAAAGCAGTAAAAGCCTCGAAATGATAGGACTTTTGAAAAAGCAGGAAGATAGATTCGCATGAATACATTGAGGGGAGACGGTCTGGATGCAAATACTTAAAAATTTTGTCGGTGGCGAGTGGGTAGCATTAAACGATCGCCAGAGAGGCGAAGTCTATAACCCGGCGACGGGCGAGGTGATCGCCGAAGTACCGTTTTCAACAGCGGCAGATATCGATCGTGCCGTAGCAAAAGCAGCGGAGGCGTACGATCGTTGGCGCAAAGTGCCAGTGATCAAACGGACGCGGTATATGTTTCAGTATTTAGAGATTGTTCGTCGGGAACGTGAAGCGCTTGCTCGGATGGTGACGACCGAGCACGGAAAAAGTTATGTCGATGCATTGGCTGAGGTCGATCGCGGGATTGAAAGTTTGGAGCATGCTGTTTCT
>JAVERJ010000227.1:0-3721 GCA_034007185.1 Candidatus Carbonibacillus sp.
AACGGCTCATCGTTGGTGGTATAGAAAAAGTATATGAGATCGGTCGAGTGTACAGAAACGAAGGTGTTTCCACAAAACACAATCCCGAGTTTACGATGTTAGAGCTTTATGCGGCTTATACCGATTATCACGACATGATGGATTTAACGGAGCAGCTTTTCGTGCACTTGGCAGAAAAGATCAAAGGAACGCTGACCATAACGTATCAAGGACAGATCGTCGATTTGACCCCACCATGGCGGCGCGTGCATATGGTTGATCTGATTCGCGAAGTTACTGGTGTTGACTTTTGGCCCGAGATACAGCTAGAGGCGGCGAGGAAATTAGCGTATGCCCATGGCGTTGAGATTAGTGAGACGATGACCGTTGGCCATATCATCAATGAATTTTTTGAACAAAAGGTCGAAGCGACGCTTCTTCATCCGACCTTTGTGTATGGTCATCCGGTAGAGATCTCACCGCTTGCTAAAAAACACGCCAATGATCCGCGATTTACGGATCGTTTCGAACTTTTTATTGTCGGGCGTGAACATGCCAACGCCTTTTCCGAACTGTCTGATCCTCTGGATCAACGTGAACGGTTTTATGCTCAACTCAAAGAACGTGAACAAGGTAATGAAGAAGCGCACCGAATGGATGAAGATTTTCTTGAAGCGTTAGAGATCGGTATGCCACCGACGGGAGGATTAGGCATAGGCATTGACCGACTGGTCATGCTTTTCGTCGATGCCCCATCGATTCGAGATGTTCTTTTATTCCCGCACATGCGTCAGATTTGAGACGATCGGACCATCATCATAAATTGTTGAAAGCACCTTGCTTGGACCTCTGACGGTAGTATGATTCAACATGTGCCTACCGGACTTAAGAAGCAAGGTGCTTTTTATAGCGGTAAACGTGTCGTATGATATATTATGATATAGACAGATGTATGATAGAGCGAACAACCATGCAGCAAAGATAGGGGCGACACAGATGTTTTTTCCATTAGAAGTGTTTGTTACGGTGTATGAATTAAAAAACTTTACACGTGCTGCTGAAAAACTTTATCTCACCCAACCTGCGGTAAGCGGTCATATTCAGCAACTTGAACAGACTCTTGGCGTTCAACTCTTTATACGTTCCCCGCGTAAAGTTCAACCGACAGCAGCTGGCGACGTTTTTTATACATATGCCAAGCGTATTTTGGCGGAAGAGGCCGATATGATGCGTGCGCTCGATGTACACCATCGTTCTCTGGAGGGGTCGATCCGTATCGGTGCGAGTTACACCATTGGCGAAGCCGTGTTACCGAGCTTAATCACTCAATTTGTTGCAAGGTATCCACAAATCGAATTAGAAGTCATGGTAGAAAACAGTGAAGCCATCATGATGGACGTATTTTCTGGGGATATTGACCTTGGCTTAATCGAAGGAAACAACAGTAAAAAGGAACTCATACGCGAAGACTGGATGATCGATGTTCTGGCGCTTATTGTCCCCCCCGACGATCCTCTAACCAGACGAAAAACGAAGCCAAAGCTTCAAGAACTCGCCGATCGGGCTTGGGTCATACGAGAAGAAGGTTCGGGGACCCGCGCTTTCTTGGAAGAACTTTTTGCTCAACACCATTTTACCCCGAAACGTAAGCTCATTCTGAGCAGCAATACTGGTATTAAAGAGGCAGTGATGAATGGTCTGGGCGTGAGCATTTTATCCCGTTTTGCCGTGGTGCGTGAAGTGTTACACGGCGATCTTGCACTTTTAACCTTAGACGATGTCCCTATGGAGCGTCCTTTCTCACTCATTTATCGCTCTCATCATCCATCGCTAAGGTTGGAAGTGTTTCTTGATTTTGCCCGATCATGGGCGCAACACATACACCCACATGGCATCAAAAACAGAGAGGATTAGAGAACCGATGAAGCCGACGAACATGGCTTTGAGCCCAAGTTGACGAAATGTTTTAAAGTCCGTCGAAAGCCCGAGACCGGCCATGGCCATTGCTAAGAAAAAGTAGGCTCCTTGGACGAGGGTATCACGTATCGGCGATGGAATAGATAGATACGTGCCAAGTGCAGACATGGCTAAGAAGCCGAAAATGAACCAGGGGATGTGTATGTTTGTTTTTTGTTGACCATCAGCGTTTTCTTGAGCATCAGATTTTTGAAAGAGAATGCTGACAAGGAGTGCGACTGGTATGAGGAGCGCAACACGCGTGAGCTTGACGATGAGCGCGCGGTCTTGTGTTTGTGTATCAAAAGGAAAACTTGCAGCGACGACATGAGCGATTTCATGAAGCGTGCCCCCGAGAAAGATACCACGTTCGATCGAAGACCAGGGAAGGAGCGGTAAAAGACTTAAATCGAGCAGCGTAAACAGTGTTCCCAATAGTGCAACAGTAGCGGCAGCGGCGGCTGTTTCATGGTCTTTGGCTTTAACTTGTGGGGCAATGGCAACGACTGCTGCTGCGCCGCAAATAGACGTGCCAGCAGCAGTTAAATAAGAAAGCCGGCGCTCCATTTTAAGCCAGCGCGCCAACAAAAGGACGCTTACCATTCCGACGAAAATGGAGAGCACAGCGACGATCAGTGTTCCCCAGCCTGATTGGGCGATGTCGCTAAGCGATAGTCGCATGCCTAGGAGAATGATACCGTAGCGGAGTATTTTTTTACTTGAAAACTGTATACCGGAAAGGTGCGTTTCTGGAAGATCAAATAATGCGCGATATCCAATACCCAAAAGAATTGCAAGGACGAGAGCACCCATGATCGAAAGTCCGGGCATTTTACCGAGTGTGGTGGCCACAAAAGCTAACAAAATGGTGAGGACCAACCCTTGCCAGAAACCACGTGCTTTAAAAAGCGGTCTGTCTTGTGTCGTAGACGGTTTGTTGGAAAGGAAAACTGCATCTGTTTTCATAAAAAAACCTCCTTCTAGACAAAGCATAAGCTGTCGGATAGTTCGATTATAGAAGGAGGTCACATCGTTTGTGAAATTTGATTCGCTTATGATGATCATCGAAAGTAGTAGTGATAACGGTTCCATTTTGAGGCTGTTATAGTCTGTCCCCTGTGTTGCGTGGTATCAAGCGCGCAGAACCGTATCACACCCAGACATCATCGAATGATGATGTCTGTACTGAGTGGAACATGTTCATACAACCACTGGATATCTTCGTTATAAAGTCGGATACAGCCAGCAGAAACATTTTTACCTATCGAATCCGGATCGTTTGTGCCGTGTAGACCATATATGGATCCATCGGTGCCAGGGACATCGAGTCCGAGCCAGTGTGAACCGAGAGGGTTGTTAGGATCGCCTCCGGCAATATGTTTTGTTCGATAATAAGGTTTTTCTAACTTCGTAATGATATGATATTGGCCTTCCGGTGTCTCTTTACCGAGGCGACCGACAGCAATAGGAAAAGCCTTGATGAATCGATCGTTTTCATAAATTTTAAGGATGTGTTCAGAACGATCGGCAATAAGCCGAAAAGTACTGGGAAAGCCCAACTCACTCAATGCCAGCGGTGCGCTCTCTTTTTTTAAAGCAGCGGAGAGCGTTTTATCCAGTGTAATGAACAGCGTATCACCGACTTTTAAGGTATAGCCTTTAGGAAATCGTTGTTGTTCCATAATCACTTGAGCATAGGCTTTTGTTCCAAATAAATGTTCACTAATACTTGTAAATGTGTCTTTAGGTTTTGCAATATAGACCACTAGAAAAGGCGCAGGGATGA
>JAVERJ010000228.1:0-3710 GCA_034007185.1 Candidatus Carbonibacillus sp.
ACTTTGATGCCGCTTCCAACATAACCATAGGCATGCGCCGTCGTCGCCCCGATATGAGACACGCCCCACGGTATCGTTTGACCAGTGGCTCGCACTTCATAATCTGGCTCCACGAATTCGATTTGAGGATGGTGGCTGAGTCCTTTCACTTGTTGCGGTGTCATTTCAACAAGATAGACCGGTAAATATTTGTATTCATATAAAATATCCGTATCTTTTACTGCAAAAGCTTTGAGTATTCCTTTTTCTGCAGGTCCATGAAACATGACCAAATACCGTTGTTTGGCTGAGACAGATGAACCATCAGCCGAAGCATGGATAAGGGAAGAAAAAGGCAGGAAAAATAGTAGAAAAGAGAGCAAAAAATGAACCCACAGACGCACATGACGCATACCAAAAAACCTCCTTAAGATTTTTAATTTCATCGCATAGCGACGAAATTAAATATACGCGCAATTACGAATTGGGTCAATAGGCAAAACGACTTGTTTTTACTGATGCGCCATAATCAACTTGTCCTAATATCTAATCGCTAGACGATATCGTGCCGCCCTTCGAACAGGGATAAACAAGATAGGCGTTCCCTGAGATTTTTTTTACGCGCTTTTTAAGCCAGGCAGCTTGTTCGGCGATATTTTCTGTTGTTAAAACGCGGGTATCCTTACAAATAAGGACAGCAATAGAGACAGTAACAGACGCGTGCGCTTGAGCCTGAGACGCGTGAGGTTGCTCCATCCATATGGAAGGTGCATCGCTCGTGACTTCGAAGGTCATATTTTTAGCTTGATAATAAAAACCAATGCCTTTTTCAAATTCGGAGATGATCGTTTGTGCAAGTGTCTCAGCAGTATCAATAGGCGAGAGAAGAACGAAATCGTCGCCACCGATATGACCGATAAATATCTCGCTTTTTCTACATTCTAACGCACTCGTTTGGAGAACATGTCCGAGAAATTGAATGATTTGATCCCCACGTTGGTAACCAAACATATCGTTGTATGCTTTAAATTGATCAAGATCTGCATAGAGTAGGGCAAAGGGTTTGCCTTCGTTGATCCAATCTCGAATACGCATATCAATGGCATGATTTCCTGGAAGACCGGTTAACGGGTTTGAAAGACGTACCGCCTCCATTTTAATATTCGCCATGTAATTGAGAAGCGCTTCGATCGATACAGCACCGATCAATTGCTGATCGGACGTCACGAGAATAAGGTCGTATGCTTTGTCAGCTGGACGTGCCATCGCCAATCGTGCTACAAAATCTATGGGCGTTTTGGCTTGTATGATGAGCGGTTCTGGATCTGCGACGAGGGAGATGGCTCTTCGGCTATAAAGCGCTTGACCGTATTGTGTCGCAAGAACTTGCAGCAGCTTCTCCCGCATAATAAGACCGCTGATGCGCCCTTCATCCATGATAACCACACCATCATCTTTGGTCTCTTTAAAATACTGTTGTACGAGCGATGTGGTCAATTGCCCTGGAAATGTTTTAACCGGTGCGGCCAAAATTTCAATGATTTCCTGGTGTGCGTGCTTTAAAGTGAGAAGTCGGCGATGACGAGCAATATGTTCTAAGACATGATTGGACACTTGAAGATCGGGTAATGGTTTGGGATAACCTAAGAAGAAGCCTTGTGCAGCATAGACACCGAGGCGAATCAGTTGGATCAGCTCACCCAATGTTTCTACACCTTCAGCGATCAGTTTACTGTTCACTTTATGTGCAAAATACACAAAACTTTCCAAAAGGCTTTGTTTGGCAGCATCTTGATCGATACCTTGAATCAGCGTGCGATCAATTTTGATAAAATCTGGTTTTAAAGCTAAAATGGATTGAAAAGAAGCGTAACCCGCACCAGCATCATCGATCGCCACTTTAAATTGCTGTTTTCGGTAATGATGAAGAAGGCGGGAAAAATTATGAAAGTCTGAGATCGACTGCTGTTCAGTGACTTCATATACGATCTGTTCAGGTAAAAACCCATATGTTTTAAGAAGTGTTAATGTATGTCCAGGCGTGAAGGTGTCATCTTGAATGACCGTTGGTGAAACATTAAGAAAAAGTTTTTGTTGGGGTGAAAGAAATCGGGCCCCGTTTAAAGCGGCTTCACGTGCAATCTTTTCAATAGCAAAGGTTAAACCTTCACGTTCCGCACGCTTGAATAGGGCGACCGGCGAATGAAGCGGCGTGTTTTCTGGTCCTCGAGAGAGCGCTTCAAACCCGATGATCTGACCGTCAATTAAAGAGATAATCGGTTGGTATACGCTTTGGATGCTTCGTTCATTGAGAATCTGGTAAAGTCTTTCCCGCTCAGCGAAATCTTCCGGTTGCGTATTTTGTTTGGCTTGTTTAAAGGCGAGTTTGAGTGCGCGATAAAAGATGCGTTCAAATGGTTCATGATCGTTGCCGACAAGGGGGACGGCGCTCATGTGAAAATCGAGTTGACCTTGAAGTTCTGGGTAATGGCCAATGATTTGCCGCACGAGCCATGCTTTTAACTGCAAACCTTTTTGAAAACCATGGAGGATAAGTTGTTCGGGAGACATTGAGTCTAAGCGTAAGAAGACGAGGTAATCATCGCCAAACGAACGATTGGCAAAAATCAAGCTGTGTTCCTTATGTAACAAGTGGACGAGCTGATCATCAAGGATTTTTAAAATCATTTGTGTTTTGTCACGGCCTATTTTTTCTTCCAAAAGAGTAAAACCAATGATATCGTAAAATAATAAGAGATTCGCTCCTTTTTCAAAGAGTTCCTGTAGAAAAGAAGGCGTATAACGATCGTCCATCGCTTTTACAATGCCATCATTTGGACGGCTTGACATTTCGACACACTCCATTTTTATTCGACTTTTTATTCTATTATACAAAAATGGATCATGAAATGGTTGTGTTTCATGTTAAGAAGATGTAACATTTATGTAAAGTCTGTGTAAAGAACATATGTTTTGTTTACACCGATGCATCCTAGATGCCAAGGATACGACAGAGGAGCGTGATCCGTTATGGATTTATTTGATTATGCACGCACACACCATCAACAAACGATGAAGCCGCTTGCGGCACGGGTACGACCGGAGACGCTCGATGAGATGATCGGTCAGGAAGAACTCTTGGGAAAAGGGAAGCTGCTTCGGCGATCGATTGAAGCGGATCAGCTTTCTTCTCTAATTTTCTATGGTCCTCCCGGGACTGGAAAGACGACGATCGCTCGGGTGATCGCTAAGACAACACAAGCTCAATTTACATCATTGAATGCGGTGACAGCGGGTGTGGCTGATATCAGGCGTGTCGTCGATGCGGCACAAGAACATCTTGCGTTACACGGATCGCGCACGATTCTTTTTATTGATGAAATCCATCGCTTTAATAAGGCTCAACAAGATGCACTGTTACCATATGTTGAAGATGGCACGATCATTTTTATTGGGGCGACTACGGAAAATCCATTTTTTGAAGTCAACCAAGCGTTGCTCTCTCGTTCTATGATTTTTCAATTAAAACCATTGCGTGATGTGGATCTACAAAAGCTCCTCAAACGTACACTGGCGGACCCACGCGCTTTTCCTGAACTGACTGTAACCCTTGAAGCGGAGGCCGAAGCGCATCTGATTCGTTATGCTGAAGGGGATGCGCGCCGGCTTTTAAATGCGCTGGAACTCGCTGTCCGCTCGACGCCACCTTCTGCGGATGGACGGATCCATAT
>JAVERJ010000229.1:0-3704 GCA_034007185.1 Candidatus Carbonibacillus sp.
GGAATTTTGTGGTAATCTTTTTCATAGAGGGTCTTCTCCTTTCTTGGTGTGTTTTCCCATTTAAAACTATACCAAGGAGAACGGCCCTTTTTCTATATCCGAGAATTATTTTTTATTCATTTTCTCATTCCCTCTGCCCACGAATATTTTACTCTAACCAATCCCATAGTTAGCATATTATCGAAAGGAGATTGGATCAGTAACATCGAAATGTTACCGAAGGGATGTGTATTGACACGAACCATGAAACACGACGTGAAGTAATCCGTGCCTTGGCTGAACAATATTAAGAGAGCAAAAAACGCGTCGTAAGAAATCTGCAATACTGTACAATACCTTAAAAATGCTGGGTTGCCATCGTAAACATGCCATACGCACTCTCACGAACCTTGCGCGCTAACGCCTGCGAAATCAAAAAGGAAAACGGTCATTGGCTAACCAAGAGGCCATGCCTGTCATTCAACGCGTTTGGTGGCGCTAGATCATCCTTATGCCGAGCGCCTGTTTCCGGTTCTGCTTGAGACAGGCCAGACCCTTGCCTGGCACGGTCCTCTCCACCTTACCTATCCCGTCATATCACAGTTACAATAGCTTAGCTGCAGGGCACTGGAACGCAGATTATTTACACGCCGGTCGCGAAGGCAAGACCGGCCGTCAACAAACGGAAGCCACTAGCCGAACTCCGCGCACAAGTGCCTATGATCGCCTACGATTGGGATGAAACGCGCCCGGGCGCGTTGGAAATCGATTTGGTCGAACACAATGGCGAATCGTCGCTCGGCACCTTCGCCGATACGCTGACGGTGACCGACGTGGTCTCCGGCTACACCATAAGACGCGCGCTGTTGGGCAAATCACAGCTTGCTGTGCTTCTTGAGCTCGAACACATCATCGCGGCGTCGTGGCCTATGCAGCCTTGGGGGATCCACAGTGACAATGGCCAAGAGTTTTTAAACGCTCATTTGAAAACCTTCTGCGCTTCGAACAACATTCGTTTCACGAGCAGTCACCTTCAAAAAAAACAGCCTAATATCGCCTTCGCTTCCTTAAAAGAGGTGGCCCGGTAAATATCCCGTAGCTATTCCTTGATCCAGAAAATATGCTTCATTCTGGAAACGCCTGCGTATCGTAACCATCATATTTGACGGACGTTCGTGAGGGTCTTTTTTGTTTTTGAGAAGCGTCTAGCGAAAAAGACAATGGTCAGTGCATCTTTCTACCTGTCGAGCATCATCTACACTTCGGTTCACATTCCGAAGTACATGAAAGAGTTCGGTTATGCCTCATGCGAATACGGTGGTGGAACAAACGCATATGGAAAATCGATATGAAAGGTCGTGCCCATGCCTAATTGACTTTCAACCGTTATCGTCCCGTGATGAGCTTCCACCAAGCGTTTGACAATGGCTAGCCCTAACCCTGTCCCCTCACCTTTTCGCGTACGCGCTTTATCTGCTTTATAAAATCGTTCGAACAAAAAGGGTAAATCTTCATCGGCAATGCCCGTTCCAGAATCCGCCACATCGATTTTTAAATGCGCACCATCTCGCCACAGATGGACATCGATATGCCCACCTTTCGAGGTATAACGAAAAGCGTTGTCAAGAAGATTGATCAAAATTTGTTCTAGACGATGGGGATCGACCCATGCTCTCCCTTCAACGTCACACGTTATTCGCAAAAGAACATCTTGTTCTGCAGAAAGAGCGCTGTACCGACGTCTTAGTCGATCGATGAGCGGCTGAAGCGACGCTTCTTCGATATTGAGTTCAAAATGACCCGTCTCAATGCGTGTATAGTCCAACAAATCATAGACCAGACGTCCCATACGCAAGCTTTCTTCGTACAATATATTGATCAGTTCCCGTTGTTCTTCGGGCGATGAATATACACCATCTAAAAGCGCCTCAGTATAACCCTGTAACATGGCAATCGGTGTCTTCAGCTCATGTGAGACATTAGCGATAAAATCATGACGTAGCCGATCGAGCTTTCGTTCTTGTGTCACATCACGCAAGACACCGACAGCACCTAAAATTTTGTCTTTTTCTTTGTCGATTAAAGGCGATGTCAGGACAATCAGCGTCGATCCACCATGCTCGATCGTTCTTTTTTCTTCCCGTTGGTTTGCGACCGTATTTTCGAACATAGATAAAAGAACGGTGGGAAGGACATCGGAAGATCCAAAAATAGTAGTGAGCAGATTTTCTGCATGTGCGTTCATCAGCCGAATCCGTAGATGGTCATCGACGGAGATAACCCCTTCTCCAAGTCCCCGTAAGATCAACGTAAGCTGATCGCGTTCCCGTTTTAATGTAGACATCGTTTCTTCTAACTGACGTGCCATATGGTTAAAGGAACGCGCCAAGGAGCCAATTTCATCTTGAAAATCAATCGAAAGACGCATATCATAATGACCTTCAGCGATGTGATTGGCAGCTTGGTTCATCTCCCGCAGTGGTAACGTAATGCGTCGTGTTAAAAATAATGCAAATAAGGTTGTGATTAAAAGAACAATGATCAGCGATGCAAAGATCAGTTGATCGATTTTGTTACGAGCTGTCTGAATCGGTTCATCTGTTTCATAAATAAGCACAAGTTCTAAGCCGTCATTCGCGATATGGGCCTCAGCACTTACTAAAAAGGGCATATATGCCCGCGTTTTCCCAGTCGGATCAGGAAATTGCCCTCGAAAAACAACTGTTTGCCCGCGCCATGCATCTGCAAGACGCGGGTCATCCAACATCCGTTGTACCGTACGAGGTAAGGCATCTCGATTGTCCTGATTGACGACAAATATGGTTCGATAGTTCGATTCAATCAGCTGGGTTACGCTTGTTAAAGCATCGCCGCGATTCGGTGCATTCTCTAAGACTTTGACGACGGATTGCGTTAAAACTTTAAGATCGCTTGCTTCACGTGTATAAAAATAATTTTCAAATAGCTGAGCCAACATCATGCCTAGCAAGATCAAGGCCATGGACCCAACGCCGACGATGGTCAACCATAATTTTCCGACGACCGAACGCCAAATCACGCTTCAGGCACCTCGAGCTTGTACCCGATACCCCATACCGTGACAATCATCTGTGCTGCATCAGGAGACACTTCTTTAAGTTTTTCCCGCAACCGTTTGATATGTGTATCCACTGTGCGTAAGTCTCCGAAATAATCATACTGCCAAACATCTTTTAAAAGCTGCTCTCTGCTAAAAACACGGTCCGGTGATTGCGCAAGGTAGTATAAAAGATCGTATTCTTTTGGGCGTAAGTTCACTTCTTTTCCGTCTGCCAACACGCGGTGCGCGAGATGTTCAATGCGAAGATGCGGCAGTTCAATCAAATCTTTTTGACTTTCAGCTTCTAAATAAGCCGTTGCAGAAGCGCGTTTTAAAATGGCTTTGACCCGCGCCACAACTTCACGAGGACTGAATGGTTTGGTGACGTAATCGTCTGCGCCCGCTTCAAACCCGCGCAATCGTGAAGACTCTTCCCCTTTAGCTGTTATCATGATGATAGGTGTCGCACGTTTTTCACGAAGTCGTTCTGTCACTTCAATGCCATCCATGCCCGGTAACATGAGATCGAGCAAAATAACATCGTAATCTTTTTCCAATGCCATTTTCAATGCATCGACACCATTGTCTGCCTCATCGATCTCGTACTGATCTTGTGCAAAATACATACGTAAAAGACGTCGAATGC
>JAVERJ010000230.1:0-3691 GCA_034007185.1 Candidatus Carbonibacillus sp.
AGAAGAATATCCTGTTCCTGCGTCTAGGGTTACACTACCTCCACATTGTTCTATATCGTCTCCAAGATCAACCGTAGGAAGTTCATGAATAGTTGCTGTTACGGGTGTTCTTGCACTAATACAAGACTCATTTAAAGTAACTTCCCAATCGTAAAAGTAATAGTAATATCCTGCTTGGTTTGCTGTTGTGCCATGAATGCTTAAAACATTAGATAATATATAAGGTAATGAAGCGTTGGTGTTATTCCTATATAAATCAGCATCGCCGGCACATTCCAGAGTATAATCTGTTCCGGCAGGTACATCAATATTAAGGGTTATTCTACTTTGACCGGCAGGTATGTAAACAGTTCTGGTTTCAATTATATTATCAGAAGCATCTTTTAGATTTATAACTCTATTTTTATTGTTTTCGGCATCAACCCAAACGCTAACAAGTGTAAAATCTGTGTATGCATCAAAAATAAGACCGTGTACATAACTTGTATTCCCAAAATATCCACCTCCTCCAAACGAATTATCTTCGGGACCGGCATAATAAGTTACATAATTATCAATTTCGGACTGCACATATAGGGTAGTAGTTGCAGAAAACATTGTGGTGTATGAGTTCCCTTCATGGATTGATGAACCACCGGTTTGTGATTCGTACCAAGATAGACTTCCATCTCCTGTAGCTGTGAGTGTTAGCTCTGATGGGCCACAATTCTCTGCTCCGGTAGTTACAGGTGCGTCAGGCATATCAACGGTAATTAGGTTTGTTTCTGCATGAGTATCATCACCATATGCATTATAAACAGTTAAACTAACTGTATAAGTTCCGTCTGCAGTATAGGTATGTTGTGGGTTTTGTTCGTTTGAAGTATTGCCGTCTCCGAAATCCCATTCCCATGTATCGGCAAGAGATGATAGATCAGTAAATTGAACAATTCCTGTACATGTGGATGTTACATCTGCTGTAAAGTTAGCAGTAGGTGGCATTTCGGGGCTAATTAAATTTAATGTATAGTCTTCTACTTCACCGTAACCGCTATTACCGCAAGGTGTTGTATTAGGATTGTAAGTTGTACTAGAATCATGCAATCTAATTCTTAACCTTACCGGCCCTTGAGAGGCTGTAGCCGGTACAGTAATTGTACTACTGAATGGACCTTGACCTGTATTAGAAACATATAGCTGCTCACCTGTATCATCAAAATCTCCATCACGATTCCAGTCTGCCCACATCAAAATTTGGTCATTATTATAGTCTGTGTTTATAGTTACAGTAAAACTATATTCTTCACCAATTAATACATCTGATGAAACATCAGTGAAATCGCTGTAAGTACTTGCTCCTGATGTCTTATCTATATCTGCTAAATTTACATTTGAGATATATTCATAATCATCTGAATTAGAACCTGCATCGCAATAACTTGGTAGATTTACTGTAATATATGCATTTTTTGTAATATCTCCTGACCCAAAACTATTTGTAGCTTCGAGACTTACATTATACGTTCCGGGAGAATTATATGCAATACTTGGATTTTGATCTGTGCTATTGGGAGGAGTTCCGCCTTCGAAAGTCCAGACCCAAGATTCCGGTAGATTTGTTGATAAATCGGTAAAGTTTACTGTTTCACCAACGTTAATAGTTGTATTATCAGCTGTAAAATCTACAACCGGAGGCTCTGTGATAGGTTCAACAGTAATATATCCGGCTTTAAGTAAGTCATCATCACCAGCATTGTTCTCAACGTATAGGTAAACATCATAAGTTCCCGGAGTATTGTAAGTAACGCTAGGATTTTGTTCATCTGATGTGTTTGGAGTACCGCTTGCGAATGACCAATCCCAAACTGATGGGTAATTTGTTGACAAGTCAGTGAACTGTACAGTTTCACCGGCTGTAATAGTAGTTTGGTCTGCGTTAAAATCACATACAGGTGGGTCAGGAACAGCAACTACATGGTCTTCGGAATATGTTGCAAGGTTAAAACCGGTAACAGTTAATTTTACTGTTCCAGCAAAACTGTGTTCTATGCTTACATTTCCACTGGCATCAGTTAAGGCAGAAGCCGGTTGTGAGCCTGCTTGCCAGAGTGAAACTAATGCTCCCTCGAAAGCTGCACCTTCTACTTGTATTTGGGTTGTATAAGTTTCTGGAGAAATATTTAAATTTGTTACAGTAATGCTTTTGGGTTGATCTGTTCTAACCTGAACAGCAGGGTCTCCAAATATTGTCCATGTTTTATAAGTATTCCAGTCATCTGTACCAGAAACTTCTGAAATCATAAGTTGAGCAGCATTAAACGTAATTGATCCAAAAGTAGTTCTTCCATAAGTTGTACTAGTTCCACTACCTGGTCCTGTAGAATAATTATATCCTTGTACAAGTAAATCATTTGCATAATCTTGCCCCCGCATAGGTGGTTGCCAAGGTTGGTTAATTGTTGACATCCATGATGAAACAGAACCACCATTAGCCTTTTTTGCAAGTGCTTCTGCCAAACAATCAGCACCTGTATGGAATTCACCAACAACACATGCTACTGAAAAAATAAATGGATATTCTGTTGTATTTGTTGCAGCATTAGCATTTGTTGTACTGTAACCACTAGAAACCCAGTAGTCATGTCCCCCATGTCCACAATAATTTATTACACTAACTCCACTATTAATATAACTTGCTACACCCGATGCTGAAGCACTTGAGCCATACTGTTCATAACAATTAGTATAAGTAAACGGTAATAATTTGCCATCGTGAATATTATCAATTTGCTCATAGTCGTATTCTCCATCGTCTCCTGTACCTTCGTTACTAGCGATTCCGAGTGCTTTTGTGTACCATGTACCACCAATATCAGGATTACATTCATATTGGATAGTTTTATTTACTTGAGCAGTAACATGCCCTGTATTATTTGCAGAAAATCTGCCAATAATAATATCAAAATAGTCATCTGTACCAACAACACACCCTGCCATTGGGTCAATAGGAGCACTTGAGGGGCCTGTATTTGTTTTAATATCAGCCCAATCTCCAACAAGTAAAACATAAAGAATATTATTATTACTGTTGTATTCACTTTGAATTGTAGAAACAACATTTGCTCCGGTACTCACTTCAAGTTCATACACATTGTGTCCTTTTTGTTGCTTCCACTCTATATATGGCTGAATTGCAGTAGCATCACGAGAAGTATAAATTACTAAGATATCACCAAATTCGCCAATTTCGTTTGTCCATTTAGCGGGATTTTGATTGTAATTAACAAATAAAGACTTGTAAATTGGATCCATTTCTTTATTAATTACAGAAAAACTATTTTGTAATGGATTAGTTGGTGTCTCAAAATTATCAGTACATGTAATAGTAAAACTTGTGTAAACACGTAATACATTCTGAACAGCATTATACTTAAATGGATAGACAAAGATATTTTGACCTCTAATGTCTCTAACTATATATGGGTCTGTAGTTTGATACATGTCGAGTGGATACCATTCATCAATTAGGGATTCAGGGTCTATTTCATAAGGTATTTCATCAGGATTTTGATTACGCATAATAACCCCTCTAGATGGTAATAATGGCTCACTTAACTGAATATCAACAAAATCAGTCTCTGTAATGCTGATATCAATATTTCGATTTGGAGATAATTGTACAGGGATACCAATAAATGGTAATTCTGCCCAT
>JAVERJ010000231.1:0-3683 GCA_034007185.1 Candidatus Carbonibacillus sp.
TCATCAAAGGAACAAAGACACCGCCAACGGTGCCGACGGGTAAATTTATTTGGCCGACCAAAGGCGGATATATCACAAGCGGATATGGTATGCGTTGGGGAAAAATGCATCCAGCCATTGACATATCTGGTGTTTATGATCGGACGATCATGGCTGCTGATAATGGAAAAGTTATTTTTGCTGGACGTGACGGTTCTTATGGCAATCTCGTCAAAATATCCCATGGCAATGGTTATGAAACGTGGTATGCGCACCTTTCTTCGATCAGTGTCAGCGTGGGGCAACAAGTTGCCAAAGGACAGAAAATCGGTGTGATGGGCGATACAGGTAATGCCACGGGTGTCCATCTTCATTTTGAGATTCATTTAAATGGGAAAGCTTTAAATCCGGCTAAGTTTTATTAAGAAAAATTATATGAAAGATTGTTTCTTCATCCAAGGAAGATCCATGCGGTGCCATGTATTACAAGTATAAAGAGAGACGCCGAAGGTGCGCGCTCTCTTTTTTTGATATAATAGAAAAAAAGTATGGCAGAGGCGGGATACAATGGGCGAGCGCATTTTAATCATTGAAGATGAAGCCCCGATTCGTGAAATCATCGCCTATCAACTTGAAAAAAACGGTTTTCAAATAATGGAAGCGGCCGATGGACGTGAAGGTCTGACGAAAGCCCTTGAACACAAGCCTGATTTGATTATTCTTGATTTGATGCTACCAGAGCTGGACGGCTTTGAAGTGTTAAAACTACTTCGTCAGCGTCAGGACATACCTGTTGTTATTTTAACTGCACGCGACGAAGAGATGGATAAAGTGTTAGGCTTAGAATTGGGAGCAGACGATTATGTTACAAAACCTTTTTCCAACCGTGAACTTCTAGCGCGAATTCGCGCCAATCTTCGTCGCCTTCGTCGTCAGATGGAGGACACATCCAAAGATACCATCATACTCGGCGATTTAAGCATCGATTTAAACTTGTATCAGGTCAAAAAACACGATCATATTTTACCGCTTACACCGCGGGAATTTGATCTTTTACATTACTTGCTGGATCATCGCGGTCAAGTCATCTCTCGGGAGCAACTTTTGAATCAAGTGTGGGGATATGACTTTTTAGGGGATGTGCGCACTGTGGATGTGACCGTAAGACGTCTTCGCGAAAAAATAGAAGATCATCCCGGAGATCCACGATATATTTTGACCAAACGTGGTGCAGGCTACTATATTCCGCACGTTTTGGAACTTAGGTGAAGACCATGCGTTTGCAAACAAAGCTCGTCCTCACAACCGCTTTGATCATCATTTTGGCTTTTCAATGGATGGGTATGTATGCCATGCAACGCATCAAAGCCTATTATCTTGATCACTTTTCGCATTCTCTCTATACACAAGCAGAACTTCTGGCGTATTATGTCGCCCCATACGTCTTGGATCGTGAAAGCGCGCGTTCTCGAGAAGATTTGTTGTTATCCGATATTGAACATCTCGTTCGCAACATGACGCATCTGAGCAATGTAACTGTACAAGTTCTTGATCAAGATGGTGTCATTCTCGTAACATCGCCAGGTGATAATCATCTTGTCGGCCTGAGGAATACAGAATATGAAGTGCAAAATGCCCTCAATGGTCTTTATGCATCGCGGCAAATGTACCGTGCTGGTGAACGCCTAGAAGTCGTCGCTGTTCCCATTCGTACCGATAAGGTGATAGGCGCTGTCTTGCTCAGCGCGTCGATGGAAGAAGTATATGGGACCATACGGGGCATCATGCGCATCTTTGTGAATGGCGCACTGATCGCTTTGTCTATCAGCGCGTTGATCACACTGTTTGTGACTCGAGCCATGAGCGAGCCTTTAAAAAAAATGACCATGCAGGCGGAAGCATTGGCCCATGGAGATTACTCGGTGAGACTTCACATGTATGAAGACGACGAGATTGGTCGCCTCGGTCATGCCTTGAGTGCGCTATCGATACAACTTCAAGAAGCGACATTGGCCCAAAAAAGAGAACAAGATAAGCTATCGTCGATCATTACGGAAATGAGTGAAGGCGTCTTTGCTACAGATGCCGAAGGACGTATTGAAGTGATTAACCCACGTGCCTTAGAGCTTTTAAATTGGCCCAAAGAAAGTAATGTGATTCAGAGGCCAGCACATGAAGTGTTGCGCTTGCCAGCGGAGAATGAATTTGTTTCCTGGCTAGATAGCGCCGGTTCCTTTGTACTTGAAGTACCTATGTCAAATCTTGATCATGAGAACAATAAAATCACACCAAACCTCACCCAAGAGGATCAGCAGCCGGTACGAATGGTGCGGGTCATGACCGCTCCTCGTAAACTTTCGCAAAAAGACTATGGAACGGTTGTGGTACTCACAGATATTACGCAAGAAAAAATATGGGAAAAACAACAACAATCGTTTGTCGCCAATGTCTCTCATGAACTGAAGACACCACTTTCTACATTTAAAAGTTATTTAGAAGCAATAGAAGAAGAAATGAGTGATGAAAAACCGATCGTGCGGCGCTTTCTAGGCACCCTTCATCAAGAAACAGAGCGTATGATACGGCTCGTCAACGATCTTTTGTATTTGACACGCCTTGATATTCTCCCCGCCCCCAAACGGCAGGTGATATCGGTTGGTCGTGTCTTAGAGCGAGCGTTGGAACGCTTTCGTGTATCTTTTGAGCAAAAAGGTATACAACTGACGGTTGAGCCGATAAAAGATGAATCGTGTAAAGTGCTCAGCGACATCGATTTATTAGAACGCGTGATCGATAATATTTTATCGAATGCTTTAAAGTACACACCACCCGGTGGTTTTGTCACCATGCGCACCGCACAACGAGACGCTTTCATACGTATCTCTGTCGAAGATAGTGGGATTGGCATACCGCCCAACGAACAAAAAAAAGTTTTTGAACGTTTTTACCGGGTCGATAAAGCGCGTTCACGGGCACATGGCGGGAGCGGTTTGGGCCTTGCTATTGCCCGGGAAATAATGATGCGCCTTAAAGGAAACATCGGTCTAGTCTCAGACGGGGAGACGGGTACAACCGTTTGGATTGAGCTTCCTTTGGCAAAGGAGATGAACGATGCTCAAACACATTAAATCCATTGTTCTATGGATGCTCATCGTCTTAAGCATTGGGCTCAGTACGTTATTATGGGTCGTTCCATCTCCGTCAATGAGTGATGGCGAATTAGCGCGCTATAAAACACCGATCAGTTTTGGGCAAACGATGGAGCGTAAACAACTGTTAATCCCAGAAGCCATCGTTGTTCAACACCAAGATGGATCCCGAGCGATGTTGGATCCGTTGTATTTGACCACATTTTGGGACGAGCAGTTATCCGAAACGTTAAGCACCATGATCAGTCAAATGCAAGATATTAAAGGAAATACGGTGGCGGATAACCAAGACGCAGAACGGTATCGTCTTTCCTTTGCGCCAGGGGTTACGATGTCAGATATTTTCGACCTTGGGCGCTTTAAACAAGACGGACATGAGCGGAAGCTCAGGCACCTTGAATTCATACGGGTAAGCCAGGAGCAAGAGAAAGGCTTGATCGTACGCCTTTCCTTTGATGATGGCCATCAAGAAGAGGGTTGGATCAGTGATGGGCGCAGTGAATATTGGTTAAAACTCGTTCCTCCGCTTTCTCGATGGATCACGGTTGCTCCGAT
>JAVERJ010000232.1:0-3662 GCA_034007185.1 Candidatus Carbonibacillus sp.
TCATCAGAGACGATTTTTTCTCTGTTACCACCGTTACGAAAACGACCCGTTAGCGACATGGAACTGTATTTCGCAGAACATGCGCTTTATACTGCACGGCTGACGCTTTATTTGGCGATACAGTTGGGACTTACCGATAAACTCATAGAGCGCTTGGCCTTAGCTGGCTTGCTAGCAGATATCGGCATGTGGCGTCTTCCAACACACACCTTCTGGTATCGAGAGACTTATACCGATACCATGCGTAAGACCATGGAAACGCACGTGAGTTTGAGCTTCGAACGCCTCAAACATCAGCTTGGTCTACCCAAAGAGACGCTTGCTGCTGTGCTCGCGCACCACGAAAGGATGGATGGCAGTGGTTACCCGCTTCGATTGAAAGGTGAACGCCTTTCAATCGTGACCCATCTCCTCGCCTATGCGGATAGTATTCATGCGGCGCTTACACCGCGTCCGTATCGATCTGCTAAAACATGGGGGGCTTTGGTAGAGGAATTCGGATTGTCACAACGACATGCGTATGATGCAACCCTTTTTCGTGTTTTAGATGCGGATTTGAAACGATTGCCTTCTACGGTCCGTGTCCTTCTGTCCGATGGCTCTTGGGTAAATGTGCAAAAACCAAAGGATTGGTTCGATCCTTGGTATCCATTAAGCGACAAAACAACAGAACCGCTTCCGTTAAAAGACATTGTGCGTATTTGCAAGGACAGTTGAAGGCATCGATCTTTCGGTTCTCAAGGGGGGACATACATGCACCTCATACATCGCGGTCGTCTTACGGTTCCACGCATCGTGTTTATTTTGATCATTGTTTTTCTCCCCTCATCTCAAACACTTCAACAGCTATTGGCGATCGATCGAACAGATCATTTATGGTATGCCACAGCGTTCGCCGAAACTTCAACACCACCGAACGATGATACACAAACGCGTGCCTTAACATTTTCATTTTCACCCATCGACAACGCCTTTAATGGAACCAATTTTGAAACGATGCGTCATCTCAAAATTCCTTATACTGTACGTGGTGTGTATGTAACGGGTTGGACGGCTGGTGGAAGTCGAATGGATGACATTTTTTCACTGATTGACCAAGGGGTGATCAATGCTGTCGTCATCGATGTAAAAGAAGATCGCGGTGAGATAACGTACCGGACCAATGTAGCACTTGCCAAGGAAACAAAAAGTGATGCACGACGCTATATCGCTGACATCGATGGTCTTTTAGAACGTCTTCATGAAAGAAATACGTACACGATTGCCCGCATTGTCTCTTTTAAAGATCCTCATCTCGCGGATGCCAAGCCTGAGCTTGCCTTAACCCGTAAAACAGGGGGTGTGTATACCGATAACAAAGGGGTGCGCTGGATTGATCCTTATCAAGAAAGCGTATGGTCTTACAACGCCGAAGTGGCAAAAGAAGTCGTGAACAAAGGATTTCGTGAGGTACAGCTGGATTACGTCCGCTTTCCGGAAAACGGAAAAAAAGTTGATGCAGAAGTCCGTTATGCCAACGTGCAGGGATGGACAAAAGATGAAGTGATCATGCATTATATTGCGTTTATCCGTCAGGCGCTTCAACCGTATCCCGTTTTTTTATCGGCAGATGTCTTTGGTCTTGTGACAACCGTTCATGATGATATGGGTATCGGTCAAACATGGGATAAAATATCGTCACAGGTTGATTATATATCCCCCATGATGTATCCGTCGCATTATGCGCCTCATACGTACGGTCAAGCCATACCTGATTTAAAGCCTTACGAAATCATTCATTATGGTCTCATCGATGCACTTAAAAAAGATGCGTTGATGCGCGAAGCTGGAACACGTCCAGCGGTGATACGGCCATGGTATCAAGCGTTTACGGCCAGCTACTTACCAAAAGGGCAGTGGATGCACTACGACCGAGAAGCGATCTTGGCTCAAATTCGCGCTGGTATGGAGCTCGGCATTGACAGTTTTCTTTTATGGGATCCTCGGAATGCTTATGATCATACGTTATTTCAAAATGGTCTACCTGTCGTCCAAGAACGTAAAGGTTAAACAGAACACAATATTGAGCACACTGTTAAAAAAACACAATGCATTAAGAAAAATGATCGTATCGATTGTCATGATTTGTTCACAATGATCGCTTGTCATAAAATAGTAATATGATACAATAGTTTAAACAACTTTAAATGAAATCCATTGTTTCCTTCTTATCCAGAGTGGCTGAGGGACTGGCCCAATGACGCCCGGCAACCGTTTACGTCACAGACGTAAAAAAGGTGCTAATTCCTGCAAGGTCTGTGAAAACACACGGCCTTGAGAGATAAGAAGAGAGGTCGCATTCCACCCCTCTTCTTAACGAAGAGGGGTTTTTTGTTTACACATAGAGGAGGAGAGAAACCATGCAAAAAGTCCGTATAGTGGTAGAGCTTGATCCACCGCGTGAACCCGATTTAAATCGTTATTTGGATGCAGCCCGACGTCTACAACAGGCAGGCGTCGATGCCATCACGATCGCAGATAATGCCTTAGCCCAAGCGAGGGTGTCAAGTCAGGCAGCTGCTTTTTTACTCAAAGAACGTCTCGATATGCCTGTTGTGGTACACATAAGCGCTCGGGATCGCAATCTGTTAGCTCAGCAGTCAACGATTTTTGGCCTGTATGCGCTTGGTGTTCGAGATCTTTTAATTGTCAGTGGTGATAGTATGAAAGTTGGCGATCACCCGCAGGGAAAAGCTGTTTTTGAAACCAATTCCCTTGGGCTCATGGAACACTTACAAAAATTGCGTCAAGGCCTTGATTTTTTTAATCGACCATTAAAAGAACCTGTTCAATTGCATTTTGGTGGTGCTTTAAACATACGGCAAAATCATGCCGTTACCTTACAACGTCTCATGCAAAAATATGAGCGAGGGGCGACATTCTTTTTTACACAACCGGTCTATGATGTGGCCGACATTGCAATGATTGCTACCCTTCGTGATGATGTGATTTTTCCAAGCGATGTGCCGGTCTATCTTGGACTGATGCCCATTATCTCATATGACAATGCGCGTTTTATTCAAAGTATACCGGGTGTGCGTCTTAGTGAGCGCACCATCGAAACGTTTCAGTCACTCAGTGGCGAAGAGGCGCGGCAATTTGGTGTTCAACAAGCATGTCATTTGGCACAGACGGCTTATACGCGTTTTGGGTTTCGTTATTTTTATTTGGTAACACCTTATTTAAGGGCATCCTTAACGGCTGCCTTGGCCAGTTGCTTACGCAATTATGTACAAGAACAACAGCAGCTTTTTAGCAAAAAGGCCTTAATAAATCATGAAACATATTAGGAATAAGGCGCTCAAAAAAAATATAAACGTACAAAGATGATGTTGTTTCGGGTTGAAAGGCTTCTGCCCATCGTTCACTATCATAACGACTCAGATGACTCGTATAATACAAAAACATGAGATAGGGTAAGAGCAAAGCTCGCCCCTCACGATCCGTTTGATCATGCGGATATACTTCCCATCGGTCAATCAGCTCTAAGAGTTTCTGGACTTTCCAAATTTCACCTGACGATGCGTATTGATAGCGTCGTACGCTATAGAGAGGATACGTACCTTCTCGTTTCACGCGAATGGTATCTTCATTAAAGACAAAACGCTTCGGTTTAAGCTTTT
>JAVERJ010000233.1:0-3661 GCA_034007185.1 Candidatus Carbonibacillus sp.
TTCTATCTCACCGGGCAAGGGGAATGGGGCGGCAGGTGGGTGGGTAGGGCGTGATGTTTGAAAAGGGTCCATGGATGCCAAGGCTTTGACATCGACCGAATAAGCTGCTGGAACAAATGCCTCCGTCTCACGTCTGGTGATGACTTGGGGATACATCTGATTCGGATCTGGAGCGATGATTCGAACATAGACGATGGCTTGTTTGGATGGATGATCAAATTCAATACGACTTACAGCAAGCGCATATCCGGGATTCGGCATGTCCCGAGCGATGATCACGCGTTTGACATCTTTAAGCCATGAGTTTTGTTCAGCAGTCTCTTCTTTGACTTGAAATGATGTTTGCATGTTTTCATCCTCTCCAGGGGTAGGGGTGGGGGCTTGAAAAAGGTCCCAAAGGCGTTTTAAAATCAAACCGGTTCTTTCAAAAGCGTCGTTGCGCGTGATCGTTAATGTCGAGCCGGCAGGGTAGGCATGCGTGGCACTCAATTCATTTTCGAACAACGTGGTGATCTCCGTCGTGATCTGATGCTCTAAGTCCTTCGGGGCGATAGAGGCGGTGCTCTGAAGTGCCTTGGAAGCGAATAAGTTTTTTAATAGATAGTACTGGGCTTTTTGATATGTCTCCCAAGGAACGGGATCATTGGGGCGCATGTCACGGGAGAAACGAAAGCCGAGCGTATCTAAGCGTTGAACATAGGGGGCGTACCAGGCAGTTGGTTGGACAAAATGGTACCAGTTGCGCCAAGAAGCTAAGGGGTCGGTCGAATCCGCTGAAAAAAATATTTTGATCGCCCAAACATCTTCCCATTCATTTGGGGCATAGGCGCGCACCAAAAGTGTGGCTGCCTCAGCGTACGTTAGTGGATCTTGCAAGCGTAACTGTTGGCCATCGCCTTGGATCAAACCGCGCTCTTTTAAAAAACGAACGCCTTCACTTTCTGTAGAGACGCTATTTTTTGTTTCGGTATGGTTGGCCATGACATTGTACGCACCCCATGCACCTTTAGCCATCAGTAAAAAAGAAAACATGACAAACATGATAAGCACCCGCCGGGTGTATAAGCGAACATGTGCGCTCATCGGTGAGACTCCTTTCTAGTTAGAATGATAAGGGGGTTGAACGGTAAGCGAGATACACGCGTCGGTTGATGAGAATGTCTTAACTTTACAAAGTCTTAACTTTACAAACGTTCCAACCCATAAAAAGTTGCGCTTTCAACTTCTTATTCATTTGTGTTATAATAACTCAGTATGTCCAGAGATATTATCGGAAATGATGTGTTCTGATTTGTAGCGTGAGCATCATAAGGGAGGAAGTTCGTGTGAAAACAACATTGGAGACCGTAGATAAGCACAAGGTCACCGTTACTGTAGAAATTGATGCCGAGACGTTTGATGAAGCGCTGGATCGCGCTTTTCGTAAGGTTGTGCGCACGGTGAATGTGCCTGGTTTTCGTAAGGGCCGTGTGCCCCGGCCAATATTTGAACGTCGATTCGGTGTAGAAGCGTTATACGATGAGGCGCTAGAAGATTTATTGCCGAAGACATATGAAGAAGCCGTTAAAAAGGAAGGTATTGAACCCGTAGAGCGTCCAAAGTTTGAAGTGACGCAGATCGGTAAAGGGCTTCCGCTCATTTACAAGGCGACGGTGACGGTCAAGCCAGAGGTCGTCATCGATCCGGCCGTCAAGCACCTTACGGTCACGCGGGAAGTCGGGACGGTACGAGATGAAGACGTTGAAAAACGTCTGGAAGCGATGCGAAAAGATGCAGCACTTCTTGTGCCAGTCGAAGATGAGGAAGCAACGGTAGCCCAAGGAGACATTTTGACCATTGATTATCAAGGCTTCATTGATGGAGAACCCTTTGAAGGTGGAAGCGCCGAAGGTGCGACGTTAGAGATTGGATCCGGCCGCTTCATACCGGGCTTTGAAGAAGGGCTCATCGGGAAAAAACTTGGGCAGGAAGCAACCATTGAAGTAACCTTTCCGAACGATTATCACGCTGAACACTTGGCGGGGAAACAAGCGACGTTTGTCGTCATGATTCATGAAATTAAGCGCAAGGAATATCCGACGCTGGACGATGCTTTTGCCCGCGAAGTAAGTGAAGCTGATACGTTAGAAGCGCTCAAAAATGAGGTTCGAGAAGAGTTGCAAAAAGAAGCTGAACAAGCGGCCGATCGAGCACTCGAAAAACAACTGGTGGATGCACTTGTGCGCCATACAACGGTCGAGCTACCAGAGGTCATGATACACAATGAAGCGCATGATATGGTGCATGAGCTCGAGCACAACTTAAAAGCATATGGCATTCCAATGGAACTGTATTACGCGTCCGTGCAAAAAGACCACGATCAACTGTTAGAAGAGTTTCAACCGGAGGCCAAGCGGCGTCTGACCGAGCGCCTTGCACTTTTAGCATTGGCCAAACAAGAAGGCCTTGTTGTCACGGAAGACGAAGAAAAAGAAGCAGTAGCGACCTATGCTGCGCAAGAAGGGGTCGATCCTCACGTGCTGCGCGAGCGCTTGGAAGCGTATGGCGCTATGAGCGCGCTTCGGGAAAGTATTCTCGTCCAAAAAGCTTTGGACTGGTTAAAATCCAACGCGACCATCGATACGGTCTATGTCGATTCTTTGGAGGCGGAGAAGGCCGAGGAAAAAAGTCAACACAGTGCTGCGCTTTCTGACGAAACAGAAGTGCCTACGGATGAACGGGCTGAATAAACGGTGATGGGGGCATAGACCTCGACGTCTATGCCCGGGGCTGACACACAAGATGTTGGCGCAGTTCGTGCAAGATGTGTGTGATATGCGTCTATCAATGAAACAATGTTTATGTCGATCTAGGGTGAAGCGTCTGTTATCGGTTGCTTCACCCATGTTTTTACTTCACAAAAGGACGTTGTTTGTGTACAATGATTTTAGGGAATGCTTAAGACTTAAGGAGGTGAGGACCAGGTCGTGACCGGACAACCGGCACAGACTGGGACATTATGCTCGTACCTATGGTGATTGATCAGACGACGCGCGGTGAACGCGCTTATGATATTTACTCTCGGCTTTTGAAAGATCGTATTATTGTTCTCGGGACGCCGATTGATGATCATGTGGCCAATTTGGTAGTCGCACAACTTCTTTTTTTAGAGGCCGAAGATCCCAATAAAGACATCTATCTCTACATAAACTCGCCGGGCGGCTCTGTAACGGCAGGTTTGGCCATCTATGACACGATGCAATTTATTAAGTCGCCCGTGTCCACCATTTGCATCGGGATGGCTGCTTCGATGGGTGCGTTTTTGCTAGCGGCTGGGGAAAAAGGGAAGCGTTACGCGCTTCCCAACAGCGAAGTGATGATTCACCAACCACTCGGTGGTGCGCGGGGTCAGGCGACAGATATCAAAATTCACGCCGATTGGATTTTAAAAACGCGTGACCGTTTAAATCGCATTCTTTCCGAAAGAACTGGACAGCCTTTAGCGCGTATCGAGCAAGATACAGACCGCGACTTTTTCATGGATGCGGAGGAAGCGAAAGCGTACGGCATCATCGATGAGGTGATCACACACGCCCAGTCAATGAAATAAGTTAAGGGGTGAGGAACATGGCCAAGCAAGATGATAAGCATACAATCCGCTGTTCGTTTTGTGGAAAATCGC
>JAVERJ010000234.1:0-3652 GCA_034007185.1 Candidatus Carbonibacillus sp.
ACCACGGGGATCAAAGCAAGAAGAAGCATGGCCATAAGCATACGTTGCCTTAGACTACCCCATTTGATGCGTTTCATCCATGACACATCTAACACCCTCTCTTCTTCATCGATGCGGTCAGACAGAGGCCTATATACTGCATCGTCGAAAAAGAGAAAATGTTTGATAGGTCGTTTTTCCTAACTTGGACCAAAGGATGGTGAGGATGGTCACGTCTCCATCGACTGTCGCGCAGAATGAGACCGTCCTTGAAGCAGTTCATACGTATATAATCCTAAGGCCAACCAAATCAGCGCAAAACTTATCCCGTGAATCCATGTAAAAATCTCATGGAATACAAGCACACCAAAAATAAGTTTCATCGTCGGGGTCAAATATTGAATAATACCGACGGTCGATAGAGGAATCCGATTGGCTGCCTCTGCAAACCATAACAAGGGCAATGCTGTTACAACACCTGCACCCAAAAGCATGACGATCTGCCACCAAGGGAGTGTCAACAAAGACCACCCTGAACGCATTTGACGATACACAAGAAACACGATGGCCAACGGCACGATGTACATCGTTTCTACAAATAAACCAGTGGCTGCATCAAGATGCAGCATTTTTTTGACCAATCCATAGAAACCAAAAGAAAAAGCAAGCGTCAGTGCGATCCATGGAATGTTGTGAAGTTCCAGAGCTAAGATCAAAACAGCTAGAGCAGCCACAACAATGGCGATTTTTTGTAAAGTTCCTAAGCGTTCCCCTAAAACGATGAGCCCCAACGCCACACTCACCAGCGGGTTGATATAATACCCAAGACTGGCATCAATTAAATGATCATGATTCACCGCCCATATATAGACGCCCCAATTGATGGCGATAAGCATGGCAGCTAATATCAGGGCATAGCGCGAACGCGGGGCTTGTAATGTTTGTCGTACCTCTAAAAATCCATGTCGCCACCCCAAAAGAAGTGCGATAAAGACAAAAGACCATAAAAATCGATGGGCTAGAATTTCTAAAGCATCGATATGGGTGAGTTGTTTCCAGTATAACGGTAGAAACCCCCATAGCATAAAGGCGGCGAAGGCGTAGGCTGTCCCCACCCAACGCAGCTTTTCGAGGTTCTTTTCTGCCTTCGTTGTCTCCTTGGCCTCATGCGTATGTCGCACGCGATCCATCTCATGATGATCCATCTGTCTCCCCCTCGTCTCCAGTGTCTTTCGAGTGACGAAATATAAAATCGACCATGGCTGCAATCACCTGATCACTTTCCGGTTCATTGAACAATTCATGGTACCAACCTTCCCAAACCACAAGCTTAAGTTCAGCGGCATCCACGCCTTTGGCGGCTCGAATGCGTTTTTGCATCTCGTAAAACGTTTGCAATGCTTTGGGTTCAACGAGTTGATCATCTCCCGCCTGCATCATGAATAAAGGAAGCTGGTGAGGCAACGTTTCAGGATGCATACGTACCCAAGCCATCGTCTCTTGAAACTGTCTATAAAAACGAAGGGATATCGAGCGATGCACATATGGATCCGCGTCATAATCGCGTACAATCTCCGGATCATGACTTAAAACGTTTGCGGAGATGCCGGTGGAAAGCGTAAACGTCGGCCATATCCACGACAAAAGACGCGCCGAGCGATCCTGCCAAAGCGGCGGCGCATGTTTCAATGAAAGTGCTGGTGATGACAGTATAAGACCGCGAAGCCTTTTGATCACCGGTGCGAAAGACCCAACCTGACCTTTCATCACCCAGGCCAGTGCCAACAGACCACCTAAGCTGTGCCCCAATACAAAGTAAGGAACGTTCGGCAACGTCTCTACCATTTTCTCTACACCATGCGTTATCGTATCGTACATTCGATCAAACCGTCTTACGTCTCCTCTCCGTCCAGCAGTTCTCCCAAAACCCGGCAAATCCTGACTCCATACACTGATACGATGTTGATTCAGTCGCTCCGCCGTCTTCATATAACGCCCGGCATGCTCCCCTAACCCATGAACAATATAGAGCGCTGCACGTGGCGCTTCAACGGGCCATACGCGCCAAGTTGTCTCCATCGCCGTCACCACCTTCTAAAGCTCTAGCGATTTATAAAACCTCCGAAAGCCTCACGCATGGTCTATCATAGACCATCTTCACATGAACGCTCACAAACACACCGAAACATAAATGATGTACAGCGCATCACGTGACATCCATCCGCATAAACAAACCATATGATCCTAAAAAGGCCAAACTTCCCCAAAGCCCAAGATTGATGAGGGCAAAAGAAGGGGTTAGCCCTTCGATCGGAGGCATAAGCCCAGATAAAAATACACTTAAATCAAGATTCGTACTAAAAATATATTTAGCCTCGCGAAAACTACTGGCATAATTTGTTAACAATCCTCCAGCTAAAAGAAAGCTGAAAACTGTCCCCATCGCCGCTAAGCTGCTGCGAAGCAAGATGGCCATAAAAAAAGAAATCCAAGCGACGATCGTGCTGACATACCAACCCAAACCGTACAATTCGAGAACATACCGCCACAATGGGATGAGATGAACACCGTTCGTATCGAGTGTCTCACCGTGAACTTGAAAACCAGTTGCAAGCGGCAGCGTCCACCCGCGATATCCGAAGACAAAACCGCTCATCCCATAAGCCAGACCTGCGACTAGGAGCAAAATCATCGGTACAGAGAGCATAAGCGTTGCTCCTTTAGCCAAAAAAATCCGCCGCCGTCCTACTGGCTGCATGAGGAGTGCGCGTAGCGTTCCTTCACTTTTTTCGCCAGAGAGAAGGTCGATCGAAACGATCATGACAAATAGTGGTATAAAAAGAGGCATCCCTTGTTCCATAAACGTTTTCACAAAAGATGGCGCACTGGGAGCATTGGGATTGACACCCAGCGCCAAATATGTTTTTAACTGTTCGTTGCGGATACGTATCCACTTGCGCCATTCTTCCGGTAGACGGGATGCAGATAAGCGATTTTCGTTATCGGCAATCAGTTGTGTGATTTGCAAACGCCAATCCTGTGTACCGAGCCGTTTTTCTACCGTTTCATTTTGTTTGTACTGCGCATAAATGAATAAAGGGATCAAAATAAAAAGAAGCAAAAAAACAACGTGCAGACGCCGCCGGAAGTATACTTTTTCAAACTCATTATACACCAAAGCGAAAAAGCTTCGCATCACTCTGGTCGCCTCCGTATGACATAGATCCTTTTGATCATCCCGGGCATTGTGTCATCTTTTCAGGCTCTTTTTTTGTCGTCCAGTGCCGGAAAAGGTCCTCTAATTTTAACTCAATGCGCCGCATCTCATATAGCCGAATGCCCTGATCTACGAGCATGTGCACAACATCTGCAGCTGCTTCTTGGTTTTTAGCTTTAAAGGATACGTGCAGAACCGTACCTTCAGACCACAACCGTTCGATGCGTCCAGCTTTGAGAAATGGCATCAGAAGATCATAAGCCTGCTCAAGATCGTTCACAGTGAGCACATAATGAACGTCCTCTAGCGTTTTGAGTTCGGCCATGCTCACCACATGCTCAAGATGCCCATGCATCATAAGTGCAACTCGATCAGAAAGCGCCTCCACATCGCTGAGAAGATGACTCGAAAAAAGAATGCCAAGATGACGCTCTTTCGCCAAACGCCGTATGGTAT
>JAVERJ010000235.1:0-3648 GCA_034007185.1 Candidatus Carbonibacillus sp.
ATTTGCCATATATTGTATCCTTGTTGGTAGCGGCGTTTTGCTTTACCTATCATTTTTGACTTAAACCGTCCTTACAACATCATTGCTCATAAAAATGCTCCGCAAAAGCGGAGCATTTTTATGAGCTCTTCCAAACACAAAGGTTCGATGGACACACCTAGCTTTCTTCAGCTGAGGCATGAGGTTTTTTTTCATGCCAATCTTTATACATCTCACGTAACGCCGTTTTTAAAAACTTTCCCGATGCTGTACGCGGAATGGATTCGACAAATACATAGGCATCTGGAAGCCACCATTTTGCAAAACGTTCACTTAAAAACGCATCTAACGTCGCTTCAGTCAATTGAGCGCCATCTTTTTTTACGATAACGGCCAAGGGGCGTTCTCCCCATTTTTCATGCGGTACAGCGATCACAGCGGCCTCTAGAACACCGGAATGGCTCATGAGTGCATTTTCTAGATCGACGGAGCTAATCCACTCCCCACCAGACTTGATCAAATCCTTAATACGGTCCGTTATTTTAACGTAACCTTCAGCATCGATCGTCGCAACATCTCCCGTTCGGAACCAACCGTCTGCGCTCAGCGCCTCCATCTCGTCTTGTTTAAAGTAACTTTTTGTGACCCATGGCCCACGAATCTCCAGTTCACCTAAGCTTTTCCCATCCCAAGGCAATACCCCTTCCGGACCACGTACGCGAACATCGATCAAAGGCACCGGATAACCTTGCTTTGCGCGCAGTTGATACAATGCTTCTTCTGAATGATGAAGAAGCGTCTGTTTGATTTGACTGACCGTACCAAGGGGCGCCGTCTCCGTCATGCCCCAGGCATGAATCACGCGGTGCCCATGGCGATCAAAGCCGCGAATCAGACCTTCTGGCGCTGCCGCACCGCCGACAATCATACGCATACTGGGAAGTTGATAACGATTGGGATCACGATCGAGGATCTGAAGAATGCCGAGCCATATGGTCGGTACACCAGCCGTCACTGTGACGCGTTCTGATTCGTACAACTCTAACAAACGTTCAGGTGAAAGATGGGGTCCAGGGTAGACCTGTTTGGCGCCCAGCAATGTCGTTGAAAAAGGCAGACCCCAAGCATTGACGTGAAACATCGGTACGACGGGTGTGACCGTATCTCGATCGGATACATCAAGCGCCCCAGGCAGCGCCGAAACAAGCGAATGCAAGACAATGGCGCGATGTGAATATACGACACCTTTGGGTCGGCCAGTCGTCCCCGATGTATAACACATCCCTAATGGCGCATGTTCATCCCAAATAGGTTCACGGTAATGGCCATCGGCTGTCTCCAATAGCGCCTCATAGGAGATGTAAGGTGCTTGAAGAGAGGAAAAGCCTTGATAGGGAAAGACAATGATCGCTTCTACCTGCAACCGTTCACGCAATGGTTCGACGAGCGGTAAGAGAACATCATCAACGATTAAAAAACGATCTTCCGCATGATTGACGATATAAACGATCTCATCAGCATGCAGCCGAATGTTGATCGTATGCAGTACACCCCCGGAAAGCGGTATTCCAAAGTACGCTTCCAAATGTCCATAATGATTCCACATCATCGTACCGACTCGTTCACCGGGTTTAATGCCAAGTTTTTGCAATGCTTCAGCCAGCGCATAAGCACGTCCGATCATGTCTCTAACCGTATACCGATGATACAGCGTTGGATCCGGTAACCGTGAAACAATCTCCACCGCTCCATAGAGGCGTCGCGCATGGTCGACAATTTTTTTGATGACGAGCTGCTCGTCCATCATTGTACTTCCGATCATCTGTGCCGGCTCCTCTCTTTGTCAAACACGGACCTATGCCTTTGGATTCAGATCCGATCATGATACCTAGAAAATATCAGAAGATTGTAAGCGTTGTCAATCATGAAGTGCTTCTATTTTTAACATTCAAAGTACAAACATGCTAAAAAAAGCTCGGCGTCTTAAGGACATAACAGATCCAGTGTTTTTTCCTCAAAACGTCCGAGCCACTTGAGCAATCCACGAAAGACTTTTATTCTGTCAACCAACGCGCAGCGTCTTTGGCGTGGTACGTAATGATAAGGTCTGCACCAGCGCGTTTCATACCAGTTAACATCTCTAAAACAATCCCTTTTTCATCGATCCAACCACGTTCTTTTGCTGCCTTGATCATGGCATATTCACCGCTTACATTATAAACAACAAGCGGTAAATTAAAATGTTCCCTTAGTTTTGCCAGGACATCCAAGTAAGCCAAACCTGGCTTGACCATTAAAAAGTCGGCCCCTTCTATGACGTCGGAGGATGCTTCGCGAAGCGCCTCACGCACATTGGCTGGATCCATCTGATACGTTCTACGGTCGCCAAAAGCCGGCGCTGAATGCGCAGCCTCCCGGAACGGCCCATAAAAATAAGAAGCATACTTCACAGAATAGGCCATAATCGGAATATGCTTAAAACCAGCCGCATCCAATCCGTGGCGAATGGCAGCGACAAAACCATCCATCATATTCGATGGTGCGATGATATCGGCCCCTGCACGCGCTTGCTCGATGGCCGCTTTCACCAGCAATTCGAGCGTCTCATCATTTAAAATCTCTCCGTCACGGACGAGGCCACAATGCCCATGGCTCGTATATTCACACAGGCAGTTATCGGCGATCGTTACAAATTCAGGATACTGCGCTTTGATCAACCGTAGTGCTTGCTGAACGATTCCTTCTTCACTGTAAGCAAGAGAACCGACCGCATCCTTATGGTCGTCATGGACAACGCCGAATAAGATAACACTTAAAATGCCAAGCTGTTTTAACGCTTCTAACTCTTCCGGAAGCCGATCTAAAGACAACTGGTAAACACCAGGCATGGAGGGGACTTCCTGTCGAATGTTTTCTCCTTCGATCACAAATAACGGATAAATCAAATCTTCAACGCGTAAATGGTGTTCACGAACCATCGCTCTTAAGGCGGGTTTGCGGCGCAATCTGCGATGACGTATAAAATCATACATATTCATGCCATCCTCCCTTACCATATCATCATTTTTTAAGATCGGTGTAAACGGATTCTAACGCTTTGATCAAACCCTCCTCTGTATAGGGATGCGCTTCTTTGATCACCCTTAGACCAAGCGCTTGGGCACGCTTCGTCGTAATCGGACCGATGCTTACAGCTGGAGGTGGTGAAAGATCTTGACCTAATCGTTCACGGGCCATAAGCAGCGCACGATGAAAGGCTTCAGCCGTCGAAGGACTCGTCAGCGTGACGACATCCAGCGCACGTTGCGCGATCAACTGCGCTAGATTGCTTATGCCCGCTTCATCTAGGACGTTATCATAGGTGACCAAGACATCGACGTGAAAGCCGCGCTGTGAGAGTTCCTGATCCAACACATCGCGTCCGAGATTCCCCCGCACAATGAGCACCTTTTCGCCGCCGTTTAGACGCGTCAGAAGCGCACGAACCATCCCTTCTGCAGTATGCTCCTCGGCGACAGCGTGAGGCTTGATAAGTGCTCGTGTTCCTTCCCGAGCTGTCGACGGCCCAACCACGATCAGTGATGTTTGAGAAGGCCAGGTAAGCTCTGGGGACAGTGTTTTGTTAAGCCAATCGCCTGCACGCACCGATTCTCCCAGACGATGCGCTCT
>JAVERJ010000267.1:0-3163 GCA_034007185.1 Candidatus Carbonibacillus sp.
CGTTTCCATGGGGCGAAAGACCGCACCCACGACCATGCCGGTGGCGTCATCAATGATCCCGTGTAGGGTGAGTTCGGGACCGCGGTCTTCTAGCCAGGCGTAAGGGCTGGCATCGATCTGCCAAAGCATTCCGGCTTGCGATTTACGGTCACGGGGCTGATGCGCTTTGACGCGTCTTCGTTGTTTGGCCTCTTGATCCCTTGGCTAAGCAGAATCCGTCGTATAGACGATACGCTCAAACGCAGCGATTCATGTTCCTCCAGCAATTCGGAAAAGTGACAGTTGTTGCTGCCGTAATACTTCGTCCGGTATAGCTCAGCAACGCGCTTCTTAACATCATCAGAGATGGTGTGTGCAGGTTTGCGGCCTCGGTTTTTATGGGCCAATCCCTCAGCTCCTTCCGTGATATATGTTTTTTTGAGGCGCAAAACCTGGCGTGTGGAAAGCTGCAGTAACTCAGCGGCTTCAGCGACCTTGATATGCCCAGCCACAAGCTTTTCGATAACCAATACTTTTTTCAGTTCCGCTTTTGTCAATGTAATCTTCTCCTGTCCCATAGTGACATTTTCTCAGAACAGTTATGACATGACAATATCACAGAACAATAACATTGTTATGGCGCTGCAACTTTACAGAAAACGCTTCGTCATATAAAATAGATGCGTTGGTATACTAGGGATACATGGTCAGACCGGCCCTCTTCATGTAGCCGATGCACCGTATGGACACAAAGACTTCTAACGATCGACATATTGACACAAAGTCATCAATATCGACACAAAGTCATCAATATCGATACGTCATGATAAAACATTTGAGATACACAAGAAAAAACATTAAGGGGGAGACGTCGGTTGACGAATAGCATGACGATAGGCTTGTCGCTGATGTTTGCCGGCCTTGCTTTTTTAGTGACGCTTGCGGCAACGCCCCTGGTGATCCGTCTGGCCATCGCTTTAGGTGTCGTTGACCAGCCCGATCCGCGCAAGGTACACACACGTCTGATGCCGCGACTCGGTGGGCTGGCGATTTTTGCGGGCTATGTGGCGGCGACGGTGTGGATGATGGCGACGTTTCGAGAGATCAAAGTGATCATGCTGGGGGCGCTCGTCATCGTGGCAACGGGGCTCCTCGATGACCGCTTTGGGCTCCGTCCGTGGGTGAAGCTCGTCGGCCAGATCCTCGCCGCGTCCGTCGTTGTGGCCTTGGGTATACAAGCGCAATTTATATATTTTCCTTTTAACAGCGCTGGTTCGATCATTGAATTCGGCTGGCTTTCTATCCCTTTGAGTATCTTTTGGCTGGTCGGCGTGATGAACGCGGTGAACCTCATCGACGGACTGGATGGGCTGGCTGCCGGGGTGACAGCCATCGCTTCTACGACCATGTTGATCCTCGCGCTGGGGATGGGCAATCTACCGGTGGTGTTCATGGCTGCGGCTTTGATCGGCAGCCTCATCGCCTTTCTGTTCTTTAATTTTCATCCGGCTCAGATTTTTATGGGGGACACCGGCTCGCTTTTCCTCGGCTATATGATGGGCGTGCTCTCCCTCCTCGGCTTTAAGCAAGTCGCCTTCACTTCCTTTGTCGTCCCGCTCCTTGTCTTGGCTGTGCCATTGTCGGATACGACGTTCGCTATTTTAAGGCGGCTTTTGAGCGGGCGCTCCATCGCGCAGCCGGATAAGCGCCATCTCCATCACGCGCTTCTTGCCCTGGGGCTTTCGCACCGGCAGGCGGTGCTCGCCATCTACGGACTCTCCTTATTTTTCGGGCTGAGCGCCATTCTTTTCTCGCGGACGACCCTCTGGTGGGAAGTGGCGATCCTCATCGTCGCCGCTGTTATTCTCCTCGGCGGGGCGTCATTTTTGGGACTCATTCGGGAAACACGTCACATCTATCAACTTCAACGTTCGATCCATACGCCTAGACAACGCAGCAAATAATTTAAGAGGATACTATCATTAACGCTCGGTCATCGATCGCCCGTTAATCTCTTCATCTTCTATGATCTTAGATCTTACACGCACGGCGCTGGCCGTGCTTTTTTGTCTAAACTTTTTCTCCTGCACTGCCGATACATAAGATAAATGGCCTCATGGGCACTGTTAATCATGATGAACGCGAGAGCGGAGGGAGCTTATCTCATGCACAGACGTGCAATCTTACTGCGTTTTTTAACCGTGTTTTTAACGTTCACACTAGCTGTGACGGGACTAGGAGAAGTCTTTTTAGTCTCACCGTCTGTCGCTGCTCAATCAAACGCCATTCAGATTGAAGGTTTTGAAGGTAAGGGTGATCGTCCGGATAATCCGGTTATATACGGCGATCCGTATTTGACGCTTACCGGTGTCGTACTGGCGAGTGGTATCAAAGCTGAAAATATTCGTTTTAAGATCAGAGAATCTTCGGAAGATTATTCTAGTGTCAAGCCATCTGTTGAGGGGGATCGCTTTACCTTTAGCAGTATTCCTCTAAAAAGCGATCTTAACACGATCGTCTTTTACGAACGGCAAGGAGCGGTCGAAAACACCCTTCTCACGTTTTATGTGATGTACAACGACACCCCGCTCATTACTGCCATTCGTGTAAACGATATTCCACTTCCGCCGCTCGGCGATCAGGAAACGATGGTAGAGATCATGAACCCGGATCGCATGATGCTGACGATCATGGGGGAAGGGAAAAACATCGACCGCATTGAGATTAAAAACAATCGTTCGAACGAGACGCCGGTCGTCGATGTCGTGTCGGGGACGTTTGCTACCCGGCTTCCGGCTGCGGTCGGTCTGAACGTGCTTAGTTTTCGTGCCTTTAAAGGAAATAAAGAAGTGTATTACATCGAACGTAAGATTATCGTAACGCTTGCCACGGAAGGTGGTCATCTGCTGTACGATCTCGTGGCGGGAGGAGGCTCTAAGGCGTCGAATCCGATCGCACTCGACCCAGAGCGGACGACAGAGGTGCCGGTTACGATATCGGGAGGCATCGTGGAAGATGACACGGGTGCAGGTGGCGCAGGCTTTTCCAGTCTGACTGGGAAGCTGGTGATCAAGTTTACAGACACTCAACAGGATAAGCTTGTCGGATACAAGATTATCGCGCGGCGCGGGGCAGAAGAAAAAGTGTTACTCGATCAAGCGGCCCAAACACAGGGTACACCTTA
>JAVERJ010000236.1:0-3585 GCA_034007185.1 Candidatus Carbonibacillus sp.
TGGCTCATGTGCCGATCGCCCTGCTTCGCGCGGTTCACCGAGGAAAACAATAAAGAATAGTCGTCCCATGTACAGCGCGGTTAGAAAGGCAGTCGCCACCGACAGAACAAAAAACGATGATCCATACGTCAGACTTTGCCCGATGATGGCTTCTTTGGAAAAAAATCCAGCCAATGGCGGGATACCAGATAAGGCCAAGGCTCCGATTAAAAAGACCCAAGCGGTGGTCGGCATCTTTTTCCAAAGCCCGCCCATCTTAAACATATCATTCGTGCCAACAGCGTGGATGATGTTACCCGCTGCCAAAAAGAGCAAAGCTTTAAAAAAGGCATGCGTCGAAAGATGAAAGATCGCTGCGCTGGTGCTGCCCGCACCTAAAGCGAGCATCATATAGCCGAGTTGTGAAACGGTCGAATACGCCAACACGCGCTTGATATCGCTTTGTACAAGCGCCATTGTTGCAGCAAGAAAAGCGGTGAGCACGCCGATGATGGCGACAACATGAAGCGCGTATGGTGCAGCGATAAAGATCGGGTAACTAAAAGCGACGAGATAGACACCCGCTGCCACCATCGTCGCGGCGTGAATCAAGGCAGACGCCGGTGTCGGGCCTTCCATAGCATCCGGAAGCCAGACATGCAGCGGAAACTGACCGGACTTACCAGCCGCACCAAGGAAGATCAGAAGTGCAATCGTGGTGAGCATGCCGCCGCTTATATCCCCCGACAAGACGGCTTCAAACGTATCGGAGACAGAAAAACTTTTGGTTTGTACATAGATGAGGATAATCGCCGCAAAAAGTCCAATATCCCCAAAACGCGTCGTGATAAATGCCTTTTTCGCTGCTGCGCGCGCAGCTGGTTCACGATAATAAAATCCGATGAGCAAAAAAGAGGCCAGCCCGACCAGCTCCCAAAAAACATACAGTAGAAGCCAGTTTACACTCAAAACAAGACCGAGCATCGCAAACGTAAAAAGACTTAAGTATTGAAAAAACACATGGCGGCGCGTATCTTCAGCCATATAGCCGATTGAATAAAGGTGGACCAATGATGATATGCCACTGACTAAGACCACCATGAGCACGCTGAGAGGGCCTGCCGCAAATTGAAATGTCACATCTCCTTCTCCGAGCGTCAGATACGACCAGCTCGGCGTCACCACCATCTCACCACTCTTGAGAACCTGTGCCAATAAAAAGAGCGAAAAGACGAAAGACAAAGCGGTGAGTACTGTCCCTACGAGTCCTGCGACATGACGTGACCGCTGACCAAAAACAGTCAAGACGATAAAACCGATCAAAGACGGGACAAGGACCGCATAAAGCAAGAAGGAACCATCCATAGGCACACCTTTCACCTCCAAAAGCAATCTCTACACAATTCAGCCAACCGTTCCGGATGGACGACACAGTCAGACCCATCCACATCTAAGCTAGCGTTATCTAAGCTAGCGTCGCAGTGTATCGTAAGCATCGACATTGGGGGTCTCTTTTAGACGATAGATGGCCAACAATATGGCCAAACCCACAGCGACTTCAGCAGCCGCTACGGCGATATTAAAGAGTGCAAACATCTGAGACGTAGCAAAAGATAACATCATCCCTGTCTGATCTGCTTTTTCGATAAAAAAGGCACTTCCAAAGCGGCCAAAAGCGAGTAAGTTGATATTGGCGCTCATCAACATCAGTTCAATGGACAAAAGGACGATCACTGTATTGCGACGCGTGAGCGCGCCATAAAGACCAATCACAAACACCATAGCGCCCAACAGCAAATACTGTGTCAGTTCAACTTCATTCATCATCAGCATCTCCTTTCGCCATCACAATGGCGCCCACAAAAGCAGAAAGAAGGAGCACGGAGGCAAGTTCAAAGGTATAAACATGATGAGAGATAAAAAGCATACCGATCTCTCGTATGCCAGGAAGCCCATTTTGGCTCATGTCGCCCAATGAAAAAAAATGGGTTTGACTGATGGCCATAAAAAGAACGATAAATAGCAACACAGCAGTGCTCAATGATAACCAGCGGCTGACACGTGAACGCTCTTTACTTGTCTCCTGCGCATCATGTCGCGTCAGCATGATACCAAAAACGGCCAAAACAGTGATCGCGCCGACATAAACGACAATCTGCACAATCCCTACAAATTCCGCTCCGAGTAAAATATATAGCCCGGCAATCGCCAAAAAGACAAGCGCCATGGAAAAGATCATATGCACAACACGCACACTGCTTAACATCATCATGGCACCACCCAGCGTCAGCGCTGCAAGTACAAAAAAGGCGATCATTGATCCTTCCATGGCAGATTCACCTCGCGGACGTTGGTATTGTTCTCATCAAGCCACTTGATATCTTTGTACAATTGATCGCGGCTGTACTCGGCTAACTCCACATTGGAGGTCATGACGATGGCCTCGGTCGGACACACTTCTGTGCATAAATCACACAATATGCATATCTCAAAATTAATCTCGTAAGATTTAAGCACTTTTCCTTTTTTATTGGGATCAGGATGCGGCATCCCTTCTAAACTGATACATTGTGTCGGGCAGATGTTGACACATTGATTGCAGACAATACACTTTTCAACATACAGTTTTTGAATGCCTCGTAACCGATTGGGGAATGGATACGGTTCGTCCGGATATTTGGTCGTCACCTTCGGTTTTAGCATTTCTTTAAACGTCACACCGAGCCCTTTGATTAACCCAGATCCATACATCACCGTCACCTCACTTCTTTTACTTGACTTCATTTTTTTCATCATCAACCTTTTTCATCATCAACCTTACGTATCTTCTATCAACCTTCCGACGAAAAGATTATACCATCCACGCTTTGATAAAGGCCGTAACAACCAAGTTTACCAATGCCAAGGGGATGAGAACTTTCCAGGCAAACGTCATCAACAGATCGACGCGTGCGCGCGGAAACGTCGCTTGAAACCAAAACGGCAGGTTAGCAAAAAAGAGCGCTTTTAACAAAAACCAGATGATGCCCGGAATAAACCCTAAAGCAGGATGCGGCGGTAACCATCCACCGAAAAATAGAACCGTCACGAGCGAGCCCATGGCAAATAAATAGACATATTCACTGAGCATGAAGAAGGCAAATCGAAACCCAGAATACTCGACTTGATAGCCTGCTACAAGTTCAGACTCAGCTTCCGTCAGGTCAAACGGGGTACGATTGAGTTCAGCGAGCGCCGCAATGAAAAAGATCGCAAAACCAAGTATTTGCGGGACGATGTTCCATACATGCGCGCCTTGCCAAGCGATGATATCGTTCAAGTTGAGACTGCCAGCCAAAAGAACGACACCGAGTGCTCCCATCACCAGCGGTATCTCATAGCTAATCATCATCGCCGCAGCGCGCATGGCACCGATAAATGACCATTTGTTGTTGGAGGACCAGCCCCCCATGATGACACCTAATGTAGAAATCGAGGCAATCGCCACATAAAAGAGAAACCCTACACTTAAGTCTGTAAACGTCACGCTTTGTGTAAAAGGAATAACCGCTAACACGATAAAGGCGGGGGCAAAGGCGACGATCGGCGCTAGAAGAAAGAGCGGTT